>JAQICZ010000014.1 GCA_027858295.1 Nanobdellota archaeon
AGGGCGACCGTTTCCGATACAAAATTTCGTCAAAACTTTTCCAAGGGTTTTGACCTGCCTGAAATTTTGGCACGCCATAATCAAATATGAATGGCATCTCAAATAGAGGGAGTTGACAATTCTCAGGTAGTTTTGAAATCCTTGGGAAAATTTCAAAAGAGAATTATCTAGTGGATGATTTTTGCGTCTCGAAGATTCCGCTCGTCAAGCCACACCCTTTAAGTAAAAATTCCCAAGAATTTTTGCTTTCCCATATTCCAAAGCGAATGGAATTCCACTAGGGTGTGGTAGAGCAGAATCTTAGCAAAAATTTGACACTATTTGCTTCTGCTAGCGGCGATAATTCAAATTTTATATGAGCAGAGCGAACAATTTTTCAGGTTATGTAAATTATATTGAGATTTAGAAATAATTGTGTTTTTGGTCAAAAAAGATACTCCTCGCCCTAAAGGATTGCTCGCATAAGCGAGCAACTCTCGGTTACCCGAGAGCGAGGTATCATCCCTTGTGGGGATTCATTCTTTTACAAAATTAATAATAAACCATTCTGTTCATTATATCTTTCATGTCCGCGCCGCAGGTGATAACTCAATTTGCCCTAATAATCGAGCTTGCGAGGCAACTTGAAAAACAGATTATTATTTTTACCCCCTCGGACTAGAACTCCGAGGCCCCCATAAATTATTGGGAGAAGAAGTACAAAAGTTAATAGAAGTAAATTTATCATAATCGCTAGCAAACATATTCTAAATTAAATAGAAATAAAATAACCTCACTTATTGAAATAATTTTAGCCTTATTAGATGTAAATAAATAACTAAGAAAACGCACCGGAACATAGTCATCACATTCTTACGAATATCTTCGTAAAACATTTTATCTATACCGCCAACCTCTAGTTTAAATGAACACTAAAATGATTAAAAATAATCAAAAAAAATACCTTGGTTCAATTTTGGCCATCGGAATTTTATTGGCTATATCTTTTGTCCTAGCTTCACATGTTATTGATACATCAACAGGAACTTCATACTCAGTTAATCAATCAATTGAATCAGCCTATAATATAACAGTTAACAATTCTGGAATTGGAGGAAATATAACAGAAGTTAATATTACAATCCCCTCTTCTTTTACTTTTAATGCAACCTCAAATGCAACGAGCGTGACTGTACACACTTTTACCAACACTACTTCTCCGAATGTATTGAATTGGAGTAATTCTACGGTTTTGGTAGAAAATAATAGTATACTTGCGTGGTTCTCATTTAATGCAACCGCCTCAACTCCAGGAAATTATAATTTCACTATTGTAACCTCAAACTCAACAAGCATAGTAAACACTACAAATATTTCTGTAACTGTTAATGATACAACAGCGCCTTATTGGATTGATTTTGTAGACCCCACTCCAGCAAATAATACAAATTTATCTCAATCATATATCGAAGCAAATATTTCTGTTAATGACAGTTTTAGTAATATAAGTACAATAAGAATCTACCTTTACAATACAACTGGATTAGTAAACAACACAAATGTTTCTGCAGTTGGTGGATTAAATGCAACAGGCTTTGTTAATTTTTCATCAGTAACCTTACCAGATGGAATTTATTACTTGAATGCAACAGCAAACGATACTGCAGGAAATGAGAACTTAACTGGACCAACAAGAACAATAACACTAGATACAACAGGACCGGTTATTACTTTGTTTAATTATACAAATGCAACATTAAAATCAAATTATTCAACTTTGGCTCTTAATGTTTCAGTTGTGGATACTATTTCGAATGTAAGCGCGTGTGTTATTAATGTGAATGATAAAACAAATCAAACAGTTGCCTATAATTCCACTGGTTGGTGTAACGCAACAGCAATTTCATTAACAGGTTTGGCTGATGGAAATTATACTATTAATGTTTATGCTAATGATACGTTGGGGAATTTTGCCTTGAATGATTCTTATGTCGTACAAATTAATACTGCAGCTTTCTTTCAATCAGCAGTTGATTTGGGGAATGCATCAAATTTTACAATTCTTTCAAAGAGTGCTATAAGCACAACGGGAGAAACTACAATTACGGGAGACATTGGTATAAGTCCACCTGCTGCGACGTATATAACTGGTTTTGATTTGGTGATGGATGCTGGTGGCGCATTCGCGACATCAACTTATGTAAATGGAAGTGTATATGCATCTGACTATGATGTTCCCACTCCTGCCTATATGACTGATTCCATAGGTGATATGGAAACTGCTTATACAGATGCTGCTGGAAGAACAAATCCAGTTGCTACTGAGCTTGGAGCTGGAGATATTAGTGGAATGACTCTTTACCCTGGAGTATACAAATGGTCAAGTGGGCTCACAATACAAACTGACGTTACTCTAGATTGCCTTGGAAATTCAAGTGCAGTTTTCATTTTCCAAATAGCACAAACCTTAACAGTTGCTAATGGAAAAGTAATTACTTTAAGTGGCAACTGTCAAGTAAACAACATATTCTGGGCAGTTGAAGGCACAACGACACTTGGAACAACTTCCCAATTTAAAGGAAATATATTAAGTGTAACGGATATTATTATGCAAACTGGAGCAACTTTAAGCGGAAGGGCACTAGCACAAACAGCTGTTGCATTGGATGCTAATACTGTTTCTTCAACTGGAGCAGAAATTGTCTCTGTAGCTCCTGGTATTACTTTGCCACTTTATGTAAATGGAACAGCTTATACAAATTTACAAAATTTAACTTTAAATATTTCTCTTAGTAATGAAGGCACAGGTAGAAGTGCTTGTGTTGTTAATCTGAATGGAGTAACAAATCAAACAGCAAATCAAACAATTGCTTATGTAAATGGGTCAAATGGTACTGGCTGGTGTAACACAACAGCAATTGCATTAACAGGTTTGGTTGATGACAATTATACTATTAATGTTTATGCAAATGATACACTAGGGACATTCGGATTAAATGATTCTTATGTTGTTCAAGTGGATTCAACATATCCTTTAATTGACTACGGCACTGGAGTAGAAGACAACAATACTAATATATCTCAATCGAATATTTATGTTAATGTTTCAGTAACTGAGGCAAATGAAAAAAATATTACCTTCTTATTACATAATTCAACGGGATTCGTTAACTCAACAACCTATACAACTGCCGTAAGAACAATTAATTGGACAGGCTTGCCTAATGGTGTGTACACATATAATGTTACAGTTGTTGATTATGCAGAAAATTCAAATACAACATTAACAAGAACAATAACTCTTGATCCAACAGCACCACTAGTTGATTATGGACTTGGTGTAGAAGTTGATGATGCTAATGTTTCTCAATCAAATATTTATGTTAATATTTCAGTAACTGAAACAAATGAAAAAAATATTACCTTCTTATTACACAATTCAACAGGATTAGTTAACTCAACAACCTATACAACTGCCGTAAGAACAATTAATTGGACAGGTTTGCCTAATGGTGTGTACACATATAATGTTACAGTTATCGATGATTCAGAAAATTCAGCTATAACTACAACAAGAACAATAACTTTGGATTCAACAGCGCCTACTGTTACTTTCAGCTGCGATAGTTCAGTAGATTTGTGGGCAACATTGGTATGTTCTTGTACAGGGGTAGATGCTGGTGGTTCAGGAGTTGAATCAACAACAATCACAAGGCCATCATCGACACTTGGAGATAATACAGCAACTTGTGCAGTTACAGATTACGCAGGAAATTCAATATCCTCTGACGTTTCATATACAGTTAGTGCTGCTAGTAGTAGTTCTGGAGGTGGAGGATACCCAACCTATTCATCAAGCCAAAATGAATTGACTACAGGCTCCCAAAAAACTATGCGAGAAAACTGGAAAATATCCTTTAAAGTTGGAGGCGAGTCACATACATTCGAAGTTGACGAAATCGGATTAACAACTGTAAAAATAACTATCACCTCAGACCCTCAAGAAGCAACACTTTCAATTGGAGAAGAAAAGAAATTTGATGTTACTGGAGATGGTTATTATGATGTTTCAGTAAAATTAGACTCAATAGACAACAGTAACACACAATATCCAAAAGCAGATTTTACAATAACAACAATACATGAAGAAATTGCACAAGAAATTGTTCCAGCTGCTCAACCAAAGACTGCTCCTGTTCCTGCTCCAACAGTTCCAGAGACTACTAGCCCGCCAGAACAAACAAGAGGAATGACTGGAAGAGTAATTGATGATTTTAGCCAAAGCCCTTTCCCTTGGATAATATTGGTAGTACTTTTAATCGCCTTAGTTGTCTTTTTCATTATTAGAAAAAGAAACAAGGACTTAAAGAAAAAAGTTAAAATTTCAAACCCATTAAAGAAAAGAAGATAATTCGATTTTCCAGACTATAACTTAAATCCAAATATTCATTATTATCCCTAATACAATTCATCTAATTCTATACGAATATATTCCCTGGTTATATTATCTATATAACTATCTTCTATAAATAAGGAGGTAACATATAATGAATAAAATACTATCAAAAACTGCTTTAATTTTGCTTATTATTGGTGGATTAAATTGGGGACTTGTTGGAATTTTTAATTTCAACTTAGTTTCTGCAATTTTCGGTGAGATGTCTCTTCTCTCAAAAATCATCTATTCACTAGTAGGAATTTCAGGGATTGTTCAGATAATAGAACTTTTAAGCCCTAGTGAAATGTAATTTCTATGAAAATTATTTTTTATTTTTAATTAATTTAACCCATTATATTCAGTTCTAAACCTCTTGGGTTTGGGACTTACAGATATTATTTTTTAAAAAAATTAAGTTCATAATTGATAGCCCAAAAAAGAATTGACAAAACTTACCAATTCATAAAAAGGAAGAGATTTGCAAAACGGTTAAGACTACAAAACTCCACCAAGACAAGAAGCTAAAAACTAGACTAACAGAAATCATTATTTGTAGCTTATTTGGTAACAACACTTTCTTCCCAATTAACTTATCTAATCTTGGACTAACAAAAAAAGAAAGAAAAGCTCCATTAATCAACATAACCAACAGAATCAAAGTCTTTATCAAATAAATTCCTTCAAAACCATTCTTCAATAAAACAAACATCCAACTAAAAAACACAATCAAAGTTCCAATCCAGATTAATGGTTTTGTTATATGGTGTGCATGAATCGTTACTTGAGTCATCTCCCTACTCTTCCTAGAAAAGAAACCAAGAGTATCAATAACAGTAACTGCACCAAGCCCAATAATAAGACCCACAATATGAATAAACAAAATCCAACTAAACATAAATAAAACAACATTTTAAGATTAACATATTCTGTGGCGAATATGTTCTACAAAAATAATTAAAAAAACACTAATTACAATTATATAAATTCTAAAGCCAATAATTGAAGTACCTTCATTCATGGGAAGTAAATTTATATAAGAATCAAGCATTCAACTTCCAAATTGAATAATTCAAAAGGCTAGCAAAGCCTACCCAAAAGAAATAAGGGATTAGTAAATAGCCAGAAGAACTATTAACAACAAAGAAATAAACTCCAGTAATAGCAATAAGCAACAACAAAATTAATATCTCAATAAAAGCCAATATCGGATTGTGCATTCCAAAGAACAAATAACTCCATAAAATATTAAATACAAACTGTACACCAAACAGCACCAAAGCAATAGTTCTAATATTGGAGGACGGAGAAGTCCAAACTAAATACAATGCAATTCCCATTAAAGTAAATAACAAAGTCCATGCTGGCCCAAAAACCCAACTCGGAGGATTAAAACTTGGCTTCTTTATCTGATTATACCAAGAACGATCAGAAGACGTCCATATTGCACCCAAAGAGCCAATTAGATTACACAAAACAACAAATCCAATCAATAACATCCAATTAATCTTCATTTATAAAAAAGTCAAACAATGTATTTATAATTTTCCCCTAACAAAAATCACATCTTTCTAGAATCATAAGCCCAATGTAACAAAGCCTGCCTCTGCCTTGGACGACACAAAAAACTTCCCCTAGGACAATTTTTCTTCAATTGAGCAATATGCCTAACCATCTGCTTCCATCTCTTAATTTGAATCTTATCATAACCAGGAATCCGACGCCCCATATAATACCTACAATACCATTGAAACCAACCACGAGGATCGTGCTCAAAATTAATCCAACCCCGATCAACCCAATACTTCAAAGGCTTACTTGCATTTACTTTGAAAAAATTCAAATCAGCATCTCTCCCATCTTTAGCCAACTTCGCTTTTACCCACCAACTTCTTGGAAACTCCCTATTACAATCCCTCATATAAACACCACCAAACACACCCAAAGAAAACATCTGGGGAGGTGTCAACTCCGGTTTAAAGTCCTCCGCAAAATTCTTCCCTACAGGTTCTGTCAAATAATAAACATATCCTCTCTGCATTTTATCCGTAACACTTTTTTTCTTTTTCACAGATAAACAAACCCTTTAAAATTTATAAAATAATAGACAAATTGAAATAAACCCTTCACCTTAAAGAAATTATTATCAAATATAATTAATCCAATTCCACATATAAATAATAAGCAGTAGAACCACTAAACCCACTAGCCCCATTTTCAGGAACAATCATTTGAAAATCATAAGCAGTCCCGTCATAACCAACAGCATCCTCTTCTAAAATAGCAGCATAAACAATATCTGCACTATCATATAACGCAACTTCTTCAAAAGATGAACTTGATTGCCCTGTGCTATTATAAGTATTAACAGTATGCTGACAATTTGTAAATTGAGTCCCCGCAACAAAGAAAGGAGAATGAACATTATCATCAAATGTAGCAGTAATATTGTCTGAAATTCCTGAATGACTCATCGCAGTATTTTCCGTCTCTAAATCAGTACTATCAGCACAAGCAATTGATCCCCAAACCGGAGTAGTTATTTTTCTCGTAGCATAAACACGCCCACTCACAGAAGCCAAAGTCCAATCATAAATAGTATTTGCTGAAGAATCCTCCAAAGTAAAAGCCCCCACAACATTTCCGACAAAAGCCTTCCACTTATAATTCTGCATATTAGCCGTTAAATTAAAAGTTGAAATAATCCCACCAGAAACATTAACCATCTGAGCCCCCACTGCTGTCTTCGTCTCATTAGTCCCAAAAACCAATCCATCAGGACCACTCGGAGCAACCGCCGAAATAAATGCAGCACATAAAATAAACATTAAGCCTGCTACTAAAAGTAAACCCCCTCTCTTCCCATTTGTTCTCCCCATAAACCTTTTTTCCGACAAATCGCTTCCCCAGACTGATTTACATTGAAAACTTTTCCAAGGGTTTTCAATTGTCTGTAAAGTAGTCAACAATCGATTTGACCTGTCTGAAAAAAGTTTTCTCATACGCAACAGCGAATGATTCCTTCTTTTATCTCCCATTCTCCCCCTAAACCTTTTTTCCGACAAATCGTTTCCCAATCGATTTGACCTGTCTGAAAAAAGTTTTCTCATACGCAACAGCGAATGATTCCTTCTTTTATTTCCCATTCTCCCCCATGTTTTTATCATTTTTTTGCCAACCAAAGATTTCCTTTTTTACTCAACCAGCCCCGAGTATATAACTTTTGAAGATATTTATCAGCAGTATTCCAACTCATATTCCCAGACTTTGCAATTTCAGAAGCATTCAACCAATGATTCTTCTTAAGCAAAATTACCAAAATTGTTTTTTCAAAATGACTTAACTCAATCATTTTCCAATTCGATAAGTAACCTCTCCCTTCTCCTCATCTACCACCATCTTCACAACATCCCCTTTCTTAATATCAAAATCATACATCCTCGTAACCTTCCTAGGCAAAGGAAACTTTATCTGATGCTTCTCAACAATCGGTTTCACATCAAAAACCGCCTGCTTCTCCTCTTTCTTATTCACATCCAGCTCATCCAGTATCAACTGGGGAATCTTCTCTTGCCTCTTCATATTCATTAGACTATTTTATCATATATAAATGTTTTTTAAGTCTACATTTTTTTAGTCTAAAAATACAGAAAAACACCCTGAAAATAAAGAAAATTAGTCTAAAAACACATAATAACGGAACCATCAAGAATATTAGTCTAAAAAATCACACAGTCTCCTCTTGACTATAAAATATTGCTCTAAAAATCACATACTCAATTGTAAAATATTAGTCTAATAATCCATAATTAAAAACCCAAACCCATTTTCCCCAATCTATAAAAAACAACATGCTCTATTTATATTATGAAAAAGGTGCTATTAATAATCATAATCCTAAGTCTATTATTCTTACCAGTTATTGCAGCAAAAAACGTAGAAGTAATAATAGAACATAAAACAACTCAGTCAACAGTTCACAATCAACAATTTACGGTCAACAATTTACGGTCAGCAGTTCCCCCGCAAAAATATGAAATAAAAACAATTACAGAAGAAAAATTCGCACAACTAAAACAAGATACTTCAATACTAGTTCAGGAGAATATTCCAAAACATATTTTCCTTAGCGAATCTGTCCCATTAATCGAAGCAGATAAAGTTTGGAATTTAACAGAAAGCTCAAGCAATATAACAGGTGAAGGTCAAACAGTTTGTATTTTAGATACTGGAGCACAAACAACACATCCAGTCTTAATAGGAAAAAATGCAACCTGTAATATAGATTGTATTAACACCGACTGTATAGAAGATTGCTCAAAAACAGATCCCAATGGCCATGGAACACACGTCGCAGGAATAATTGTTTCAACCGACACAATCTATCACGGAGTAACACAACAAACAAAATACATTCCAGTAATGGTTTGTGATTCTGGAGGAGTTTGCTCAAGCCTTGATGTATTAGAAGGAATTGATTGGTGTATTACAAACAAAGATGCATACAATATCTCGGTAATCTCAATGAGTCTCGGAGTGGGACAAGAGACCTCCTATTGTGATAATAGTTACCCCGATGACGCAGCAGCAATAAATAATGCAGTTGCTAATAACATCACCGTCGTGACTGCCACAGGAAATTTAGACGGCGCACATGGAATCACTAATCACTCTGCAGGAATCTCAGAACCTGCCTGCATTGAAAATGCAACAAGAGTCGGAAACACAGACGATACCGACAACATGGCAGACTCCGGTTTAAGACACAATTTCTTCACAGACATAATTGCCGCACCAGGTGTGAATATTCATTCAACATGGTCTTCAGATAGTAATTCTGGAACTGTGTGTGATGGACAATCCTATTGTATTTCAACAGGAACCTCCATGTCAGCACCTCACGTCTCTGGAGTAATTGCATTGCTAAACCAATACAAAAAATTAGAATCAAATACAATCCTTTCACCATCAACAATAAAATCATTATTGCTCTCTTCAGGTGTTGAAATCGATGACATGTCAGAAAGTGGAATAAACTATTCAAGAGTAAATGTCTACCAAGCAGTCAACTATGCTAACAACTCTATTTTAACAAAAATAAATTCCCCATCAAACAATTTAAACACAAATATTAGCAATATTACTTTCAATTGCTCAGCCGACTCCTTTAATGAAACAGAAATTACACAAATGCAATTAAACATTTTCAAAAACAATTCTATATATTATAACGAAACAAAAATTACTTCTGCCCTAAAAACCACTCAAACATTTACTTTCAATTTCACAGAAGAAAACTTTTACACTTGGAATTGTGAATCAATAGATTCAAACAATATAAAAAATTCCACTCAAAATTATTCTATAACTTATGATTCCTCTAATCCACAAACAACTCTTACAGCACCAAACGACTCTCTATTAACCTCAATAGGCAACCAAACATTTTCTTGTAACGCAACAGACAATTTACAACTTACAAACCTAACCTTAAACATTTACAACTCAACAGGACTCTTCTATAACACAACAAACTCCTCTCCAACAAGCAACACCCTAATCATTAACAAATCTATAAATCTCTCAACAGCAGACACCTACACTTGGAACTGCCTAGGCTACGATAACCAATCGCTCTACAATCAAACAGTAAACAGAACTCTCTCAACCTCATCAATCCAAGCAACTCTAACACCAACAAATAACACATTCACAAACATAAATGAAACAACCTTCAACTGCTCCGCCCAATCTACAAATAATTTATCAAACATAACACTAAATATCTATAACGGTACACAGTTAACAGTCTACAGTCAACCAGTAACCGGCCTTTCAAATTACTCAACCTTCAACCACACCTTCCCTTCGGAAGACGGCCAACCGTCAACCGTCTACCAATATAACTGCCTAGCAACAAATAACCTCTCACAATCCTCCACAACAGAAAATTACACTATCACCTACGACATCATAGCACCACAAATAAACTTAACCTCTCCCACAAACGGAGCTTCAGAAGGAACAACATCAACATTAACAAAAGAGTTCAAATACAATGAAACTGAAATAAACAAAAACTTTTGTAATCTAACATTAAATGGGGTTTCTAAATCTTCTTTTACACAATCACTCTCACCAGCAACATATACTTGGTCTGTGAACTGCACCGACAAAGCCAATAATACAAATACATCAGATGAGCGAACTTTCATAGTAACACAAACTATTATTAATACTCCCTCAACTAGCAGCAGCGGCGGAGGCGGCTCATCAACACCTAGAACATACACCCCAACAGAGACCCAAATAAAAGAAGGCTACAAACAAACATTAAGAGAAAAAGAAATTATAAGTTTTAAAATAAAATCAAGTTCTCACAAATTAACATTAAATAAAATAGAGAATGGCCTTGCAGAAATAACTCTAGAATCTGACCCTATAACCCTAACACTTTACCTCAACTCCACAAAAAAAATAAACCTAGACAACGACGAAACCTTCGACCTAGAACTAACACTTCTTGAAACAAATTCCAGAGCAGATATTAAAATAAAAGAAATCAACGAGACTATTCCAGTAAAACACATCCTAACCCCCGAAGCAAATAATATAAATGATACAAAAGAAATTCCAATTTCAACAACGGAAAACAAAACAAAAGAAATAAAACTCTTAGAAGAAAATAACAACCTCTTGAAGCAAATAATAGTACTACTAGAAAGAATCATCCAATTCTTTAAAAAATTATTCCCATTTTACATGTAACCATTAAACAATAATTTACCACATCCTTCTCCCAAAAACACCATTTTGAATTATTTTTGCGTTTAGACTAGGCATTTTATTACGTTGTGTAGTTCCTCTACACGAGGAATGAAATAACGACGTATAAACCAAAAAAAACCAAAATTAAATGCAAGTACCAGAGGCGTCAGGATAACCCCTCCCCTCATAATCACAAGTCAAACCCTCTTCACAAATAAAACCAGCAATACCACCACACATCCCACCTTCAACAACTTTCTCACGAGCACATTTAGGCTGAACTGGACTTTCACAGAACATCTCCGTACATCCACCAATCTTTCCATCAGTAATAAAACAGCTATTACAACCATCAAAATAAGAAGAACATTTATTCAAATCAATAACCTCTCCACTCTCCAAAAAAACCATATGCCCAAAAGCACACTGCCCCTCGACAAAAACGTCACCGCCACTTTCCACACAACCAGCAAAACTATCCATCGCCAAATCTCTTCCATTAAGAACAAAAAATAACAAAACCCCAAGTATAACCAACACAACAACAGAACCAACAATCATATACACGCCTTTCCTCTCCATATAAATAACAAACATTCCACTTTTATAAAGAATAGTGAAACATGTTAGTTAAAATTTCACAGTCAACGGCAAACGGTAAACAGTCAACGGTCAACGGTTCACGGTCAACAGTCAACAGTCTACAGTCAACGGTCAACAGTTTACGGTTCACGGTTCACGGTCTACAGTCAACGGCCAACGGTCTACACTTTACTCAACCCAATTTTGAATTATTTTTTATCAAGATGTGCTTAAATTATTTTTAATAAATCGTCTGATTGTTAAAAATCATTTGAGGGCATATTGGTAAAAAAGAAACAAAATTACTTAGTCGTAAACTCGACAGTGACCAAATCCTTAAGCCTATGATTAAGCCCAACAATCTGTCCACCAAACTTAGACCCAGGACCCCAAATCTTAATCTTCTTAACCCTCTTAGAAAAACCCTTCAAAATCTTTTCAGCCACGTCTTTAACCGTAGAATCAGGTGTCAGAATTACAGGCAAAGGCGACCTTACTTTTCCAGGCTCTTTAGTATGAACTCTTATAATATCAAACGACTCAAAAATCTTCTTCTTCAACTCATCAATTCCATTTTCCGGCCAATGAGGAATACAAGAAATCATTTGAAATTTATACTTATTACTCTGAAAACGAGCCTTCAATTTCCTCTTCTCCTTAGGAGTCAACAAATCAATTTTATTTAAAACAATAATAATTTTACCCGTAACCATGTACAACTTCTCCTCAAGCTCCTTAATATCCTCAAACTTATCAACCATCATCAAAACAGTATCCGCAGTATGCGCCATAGACTTATCAAAATAATCCCCCTCAACTGCAGGAACCTCAATTATTTGAACTTGACAATTCATATAATGCATCATCCCAACCTGTGGCTCATTAGTCGTATACTTAATGTTAGAAACCCTAGGCCCTGCATTAGTCAAAATATTCAAAAGAGAAGATTTCCCAACATTCGTCTTCCCAACCAAAATAGCCTGCATATCATCCTTACGAATCCCAACCTTCGTTCCCCGACCAGACTTCTTCTTCTTCTCAATCTGTCCCTCAAGCCTCTTCCTCTTCGTAGTCAACTGCTGTCTCAAGTTCTCAGCACCCTTATGCCCAGGCATATGGGAAATCATCTTACTCAAGAACAACAACTGCTCCTCGACTGTAGAAGCTTCATAAAAAGCCTTCTCAGCCTTCACATATTCCGGGTCATTTACATTAATTGGCATAATTTCTCGCTTACCGCAAACAGCTAACCGCTTACCGCACAACATTAAATAGATTTCGCCATTTTTAAGATTTCGCAGACTAAAAACTATCAATGCCCCTTAGTTCAAAGACGAAATGGCTCGCGGATTGAACGGATGTTACGGATATATCAAAAACAAAATAGTATCGTCCCCTGCCCTCATCCGTCAAATCCGTTTCATCCGCGAGCAAAAATGCCTTAATAAAAATTAAACTCTAGCTCTATCAAAAATCTTCCGCTTAAACTTAGCTTGCCGACCATAATTTAAAATTAAACCAATTTCCTTATCAGTAGCTCTTAAATAATTTAATAACTGAGCTTCATCAGAAACAGAAAGCTCCCTACTGGCCTTAATTTCAACAACAACATTTCCCCCAACTACAAAATCAGCAATATAATCACCAACCACAACCCCCTCATAATAAACCTTAATCGGAAACTGATTTTCATAAGTTAAACCAGACTTCTCAAATTCAATCATCATAGCCCTCTCATAAACCTTCTCCAAAAAACCATAACCCAAAGTATTATACACCTTGTAAAATATTCTAATAACCTCCTTAGTTATCTCTTCATGCTTCATAGAATACCCCTCTTCTAAATATTAATAAGTTATATCAAAAACTTTTATCCCTCATATCTCAATCCGTAACATTCGTCCAATCCGCGAGCAAAAATGCCATAATAAAATAATTACAAAAAAAAAGGAGGACTCAAAACCGAAATTTCTTGTCCTCCAACCTAAGAACCGAAGCTCAAAGGAATCCAAAACCGAAGTTTTGAATCTCTACCTCAACCGAAGTTGGGCAGGAGACCATACCGAAGTAAGGTCCTCAGTCAACCGAAGTTAACTGGAACTAACCGAAGTTAGTAACAAACAAAGAAAATGTCAGTTAATAAAGCTTTGGATTAGCAAGATTATCCAAAGTTTTCTCTAAAATACCGCCTAGTTAAGTTAATCATTATCTTCATTATCTCTTCATTTGTCTTTAATACTCCGATACTCCTTATCTCATAGCACAATCTTTTAAATTCGACATCATTTTCAATTCTCATCCACAATATAGTGGAATATGCATATATAAAACTTTCCACAATATAGTTGATGACCAAACGAAGTACAACAGAAATAAAAATATCTATTCTAAGAACGCTCACAAACACAAAAGATTGTTCATATGGAGAACTAGAAAGAAGAATTAATACAAATTGGAAAACCATTAGAAGTCAATGCCAAGAACTAGAATTATTTAAAACCATAAATATATCCGAAGACAATAGAATAAACATAACAAAGAATGGCCAAATAATTATAAAAGAATCAAAAGAAAAATATCCTTCTAAAAATTATAAATAAAAAACCAGCAACAACCACCTCAAAACTACCCTGCCATGACGAACAATTCCCTCGCTCGAAAAGCAACATTAATTCAACTGTCCTTATATCAATCTACCTTATGCCTTCAATATAAATAAATCCTCTACCCCCTCAACTTCTTACGCACATAGATTCGCTCATCCCAAACATCAATCAAAGTCCTATGATTAACAAACAACTTCCACAACAAATAACCAAACAAAGCAAACAATCCGAAGCCCAAAACAATCTTCAACAAAAACAAACCAACAGCCAATACAAAACTAAAAACCACAAACAAAATAATCAGCATTAAAACAATCCCACTAAAAATAAAAAGACGCCGCCCTTCGTGCCTCAACTTCTTTTCTAAATCTTTAAATTCCATAGACAAAGAAATATTCAAACACTTTTAATCTTTCTCAATGAGAATAAACATAAACATAAACCCAATACCTCTCATAATCTAATCTCTCACTTGCAAGATATGTCTCATGACTAAACTCATCAGGAAACACATACTCCAAAATATAGGTCTTGTCTCCAACCTCTACAATTTCATTTAATTTATTCTCCTCCAGAAAGCTCTCATTCAAAGAAAAATCATTAAAAAATGTAATATTATTACCAAAATCAAATCCAAACTCCTTGCTCTTATTATTATTAGCCAAATAATAGCCATCTTGATTAATTACAAATATATTCTCTTTCTGCAAATTTCTCACATTATCCAAAAAATAATCTGCATAAATATTCATAACAATTATTCCAACTGATTTATTTTTCTCATTAAATACAGGAGTAGAATAACGAACTACAGGAACATAAATCGGATTTTCCTCTGTCCCTTTATTCTCTAAAGCATTATTCTCAACATTTAAATCTAAAGTAGATATAAAAACCTCTCCCTTCTGCAAACTCATTGTTTTAATAAAATAATCTCTATTACTTTTATTTTGTAAATCCTCCCTCAGAATGGCTTTCAAACCATCATCTTCAAAAATAACCTTAACTTTTTCCATTCCAAATTCATCAATATATCTTAATTGATAATACGCAGTTTCACCTCTCATAAAATTCAAAAAATTATCCTCCATACCCACATAATCCAACTTGTCAGTACTATCCATGTCTGCAAAGAATACAGTCATCTTACTATTATAAAATAAAAAAGATGTCGCATCTAAAGCTAAACCCTCTAAAATAATTTCAGAAAAATGAATCTCTGTTTCCATTGTACTTTTTTTCTGACAAAATGAACCTAAAATAAAAACACTTGTGATTATTAAAACAATTAAGACATAAAAAAATAAAGAAAATCTCTTTTTCATTAGAATTAAAACAGAAACAACTAATTATAGTATACACCGAATATATTCTAACTGGCCTTTATTAAAGACTAACAACTACTTACTCTCTTCCGGATAAGATCTCTTAGAAATCTCTTCCAACTCTTCCCGATTCTCATCAATCAAAGAAAGCATCTTAATAATTTCAGAAGCACAACCCATTTTAACATCAAGTGGATGAACACTCTTTTCAATAACAGCCTTCTTCAAATCTTCAAAAGTAGCAAATTCTAAATTCCCACCAAACTTCTCAGGCCTTTCAACAACTAAACCTTCACCTCGAGTTTTTTTCAATTCAAAAATAATATTCTCAAAGAAAGCCATAATCCCATTCTCCGGATTACCTTCCTCAAAGTCAGCACCATTAATCTTCTTCTTAATTTGCTTAGGAGTATCCAAGAGACCAATCTTCCCACCAGCGACAGAAGAACTCATCTTATCTCCAATCAACCCAGGAATCAACGGATTCAACAATTCAATTCTTTTAGCATAACCAATTTGAGGTAATTTTTCTCTAGCCAAAACCATAATCTTTCTCTGATCAGTTCCACCCATCTGCATATCAACACCCAAATATTCCTCATCAATAGCCTGCATTAAAGGATAAATATAACCAGACAATTTAGGACTTCCACCAAGCTTAACAACTTCACTAGCAGCCTTATGACAATCATGAACAGAAGTCAAAGAAGACATCTTAAACAAATCCATCAGATATTCTTTACTTAATTCAAAATCACTTCCACGGACAAATTCTAACTTAGAAACATCAGCACCCATTGCCTGAATCATCAACGGAATAATTTTAGAATAAAACTCATATCTCTCACTCAAAACTTCCCAAGGAGTATTATCAAGAGCCGCATGTAAATCAGCCAAAAGAATCTTAACCCTAAACCCAGCCTTCAATAAATCAGCAACCTTTAATCCCCAAATAAAATATCCAATATGCGGAATCCCAGTCGGAGCAGTTCCCAAGTAACACGACGGCTCTTCCTTATCCTTCAATAACTGCATCAAATCTTCACGACCAATAATCTCCGCCACATTTCTCTCAACAAGCTTAAATCTTTCTTCAATATCCATAATAACTAAAAAGAAAAATCATTAATAAGCATTTCCATTAAAGTTTTTAGTATTTAGTTATTAGTTGTTAGAAACTTCTCTCCAACTTTACAACAAATCCTCTAATCATCATACCTAATTCATTAAATTCCCTTTCCAGCATGCAACAAACTTCTTTTGACAAATATCCCAATTTTTCAGCAATAATTACTTGACACTCCACTTCCTTCAAACTTCCTGTCGCATTATACAAAAAATTACGGAATTCTTTTCCCGTCCTCTTCCCACTACTCTCTGCAATATTAGATGATATACTAACAACTGCCCGCCTCATCTGACTAATCAATCCATAAATCTCCTCCTTAGGAAAACTCTTAGTAATAAAATAAATATCTTCTGCTATACCAACAGATTTCTTCCAAATATATAATTCCTTAAAATCTTGCATGAAAAAATTCGATTAGAAAACTTAATAACATTAACCGAAAACTCGGGATAAAAATTCAAC
Source organism: Nanobdellota archaeon (assembly GCA_027858295.1). Classification (GTDB taxonomy): domain Archaea; phylum Nanobdellota; class Nanobdellia; order Pacearchaeales; family GW2011-AR1; genus GW2011-AR1. The sequence goes on from JAQICZ010000014.1 coordinate 17,287, forward strand.
TTACTTGCCTTCTGCTCCCGGTCTTAACTGATAACCGAAAACTGACAACTCAAAACTAAAAAAATCAAAGATTTTTTACGCCACCGGAGCTACACGCCCACCAAACTCAATATTACCTTCACTAAATAAAATTTCGTCAAAACTTTTCCAAGGGTTTTGACTGCATATAAATTTTCATTTTCCTATACACCAAAGCGAATAGAATTTTTTCTTTAAAACTTTCCCCCGACGAATTTACATTGAAAACTTTTCCAAGGGTTTTCAATTGCCTGTAAATTTGTCCACAAGGGTTTTAAAGTGTCTCTAAAAAATGTTTTAATTAAACCTAAAGGTTTAATTTGAAGGTGCCACTCGTCCACCAAACTCAATGTTACCTTCACAAGTCCCCGCAAGTCCTTTAGGTACATAAATTCTCCAATAAGTTGGTTTAACAGCCTCGTTAAAACCATCATTCTGTCTATAATCTAAATTAAACTCCATAACAGCTGGGTTTAAACTTGAAGTCAAATTCACATGTGCAGCCTCAAATTCACTTAGACTCAGAATCCCAGGATTAGTATCAGTCAAATTAAACTTTTCATATTCAATGTCAATAAACTTATAAGATCCCTTAGAACAATTCATAGCATGACCATCATTAGGACCAGCACCCAAATTTGAATAACCATTCAAAGTCAAGTTTAACTGAGTGTTACCCACATTTGAAACATTCACTAATTGCTCATCTGAAACTTCAGTCGAATTAACAATCCCATAATCAATAGAATCTTGTAAACCAATCGCAAGTAATGTGTTTATACTTCCTTCATCAATTTCCATATTGCTACGAGCCGTAGCATCCTCTATATAAACAGAACAATTCCAATTCCCAGGATTAGCATAATATTGAACCTCGAAAGTACAATTTGCAATTGCATGCCATTCATCTTCAGACTTACCAAATAAGTCAGTAGTATCATTTTGCTTTATACATGAAGCATTAGTATAATGAGTATTATTGTCATCCGCACTATCCCAAGTAGCTAAAGAGACATCAAACAAAGTTGCATTAATCAAAACAATATCACTATCATTATTCCAATCCTGAATCAAAGCTTGACATAGAACAGTCTTAGTCGCATTCGGAGTCAAAACAACAGGAACTCCATCGTTAACAGAAATATTCAAAATCTCAGGAAAAACAGCCCCCACTTCCAATGAAGTAGAAACCGTAACATTCTGTGCAGCCCCACTCGAAGCCATTGGAACAATAGCCGCAGCCAAAAGTACAACTAAAGCTATTCCAAAAACAAAATAACTTCCAACAATTCGTTTATTTTTTTTATTAACATTTTTTTCCATTTTAATCTAATTCCACATATAAGTAGTAAGCAGTCGACCCACTAAATCCATTTGCCCCATTTTCAGGAACAATCATTTGAAAATCATAAGCAGTCCCATCATAACCAGTTGCATCTTCTTCTAACAAACCAGCATAAACCGCATTCCCACCATCCCACAAAGCAACTTCCTCAAAAGCAGTAGTAGAAACATCTCCAACATAAGGATTAACAGTATGAGTACATTGATTTGCATTTATCTGTATCCCAGCTGCGAAAAATAAACCGTGAGTAACATCTGAAAAAGTAGCAGTAATATTGTCGTTAGCACCTGAATGACTCATTGCCGTATTTTCTGTTTCTAAATCGGCAGTTGAAGCACAGGCAATTGAACCCCAAGTTGGAGTTGTTAATTTTGTTGTCGCATAAATACGGCCTGTAACAGATGCCAAAGTCCAATCATAAATAGTATTTGCTGAAGAATCATCCAAAGTAAAAGAACCAATCACATTTCCGACAAAAGCCTTCCATCTCGGATTCTGCATATTTGCAGTTAAATTGAATGTAGAAATAACTCCCCCAGAAATATTAACTTCAGTTCCCGCTGTAACCGACTTTGTCTCATTAACACCATAAACCAATCCATCAGTACCAGTCGGTGTAACCGCCGTAATAAACATAAGTGAAGTCACAACCATTAAAGTTGCAACTAATAATAAAATTCCTCTCTTCTCAATCTTGTTTTCTTTATTGTTTTTCATCTCTTCGCTTAGGATTTTATTAAAGCCTTCCTGTGGCTTTTGGGATTTTTTCAAGGCCCCACACCTCCAGGTTTACGCCCCACGGCGAAAAAAAGAAAAAAGGTAAAAATAAAAATAAAACTGTAACCTTATTCTAACTCTACATAAAAGTAGTATTGTCTTGTAGCTGTATCTATGTCATGTCCATCTTCTGGAACTAACATCTGAAAGTCATGATCCTTTTGATCAAAACCTATAATACTAGCTTCTTCAATAATTGCTGTCCAAATAACTTCTCCACTTCCACCTTCAAGAATAACTTCTTCATAATCTGCTGCTTCACCTTTACCATTGCTGTTAAAGATTCTTGTACTATTACAAGAATTAGCATCAATCTGAATATTATTCACAAAGAACTCACTATGAGTTGTCCAATTAAATGTTTCATCCACACCATCAACATCATTACTTACAATGTCATATGACGCTTCTAAAGCCGCATTATCAGTGGCCATATCCCAACACTTAATACCTGTCCAATTGATAGTATCACCAGTTTCCGAAGCATACACTTCACCTTCTGGGTCAGCCAAACTCCAATTATACATTACGTTATCTGCACCATCTACTAATTGAATAGTACCTGAAACATTACCGAAGTAACCTTGCCAAGCCTGAGTAGTAGAAAAACCAGTAATTGTTAATTCCGTAACATTCCCTGCAATCGCAGTAGTAGAATCCGCCAAATCAATTCCGGCTCTTGTTGAAGAACCTTCAACAATTGTTTCAACACCAAAAGGTTGAACAGAACTAACTGTAGATAAAGCTAACACACAAACTACAAGCATTCCTATAAATAACTTATTATATCGCATCTTTCCTCTTTTTTCATCCTCCTTTCAATACCTTGTATCTTAAGGTTTATTCTCCCCTTGAGAGATATCACACTAATCTATACGTACATATCTTTATAAACATTTCCCAGCTTTTGCCCCCCCGAAAAAGTGAAAAAATAGATTTGCCGAAGACAAATTTGTCCCTAAAAAAGAATTAACAAATATTATACAGCACCATCAACACTATCAGCATACAATATATGGTATGAAACACTAACGGTCAACGGTTTACAGTTTACAGTCTTCAGTAATCAGCACTCAAAACTGACAACTGACAACTGACAACTGTAAAATTGCAAAGCAATTTTACTGCAGCTCAACATAAAACACCGCTTCACTTCCAGCCCCACTATATTCTCTTAACTTTGCCGGCACACGAAGTTCATAATCATAAGTACCATAATTACCAACAGCACCTTTGTTAATTTTAGAAACAAAAATCAAATCCTCTGCCTCTGCTATATCAAATTCACCATTAGTGTCATCAGATGAATCCCACAAAATACCAGTCTTAAAATTATTATTAGACGTAGACTGAGTCACAGGAACCGCCGGAAGGGTTCTACCAAAAACAGAAAAGCTATCCACCTCATTTGGAACAAAAGCTGTCAAATACAAGGCAGAGATAGAATCAGGAAAATCCACCATAGAAAGCAAACTATCAACTTCTAAAAAATCATCAACAGAATAAGCACTTACATTATTATAACCAAATGCCAAAACACTATCCCAGGAAACAGAACTATCCTTATCACTCATAAACACGCTTGCACTAGCAAACCAATTAATCACAGAATTATTTTCTAAATCAGCCAACTCAAGTTCACTTGCCGACTCAATGTTACCATAAAAGAACTGCCAGGCCCCCACAGAAACATTCTCATTACCTAAATTATTATTTTCATCTCCCTCGGTAAAAGAATCTGCCCCGTCAACAACAACCCACAGCTCATTCAAACCAATCACAGTATCATAACTATAATTAACATACAATACATCCGACACATTCAAATCAATAATCCGCTCCCCAATTTTAAAACCCGTAGCAGGATATCCAGAATAGAATTCAACCAAAACCCCACTCGCATCAGCTATCCCAATATTGGAGACAGTCGCGTTAATCAAAATAGATTTTCCTTCCACCGGAGTTGAATCATTTAATGTAACAGCAGAAACAAAAAAGTCCGGATAACCATAACTAAAATTATAAATTTCACTAGTATTTACATTCCCAGTCAAATCAACACACTCAACTGACCAATTATGATTTCCTACAGAAATTCCATTTACATTTGATTGCCCAATACTATCATTACCTGCCCAAATATTATTTCTAACTTTTATATCATCAACCAAGAGATCACACTGTATTGCAGTTGCCAAATTATCCGTTGGTCTCCACTGAAACTGCAATGGATCAATATTAGCATCTACCTTTGCATCAGCAACAGGGGCAACTAAACTTGCAAAAGGCGGAGTCACATCACGAGTAAAAATTGAATTTTCTACCCAAGCAACATTCGAATCCACATCTGAACAGGAAATGTTCCAATAATGATTCCCCTCACTTATTCCGTTAACCTCGAACATATTTTCAACATTATTTTCAATCACCACATCTGCCCCCAAAGAACTACCGTCAAAAAACATTTCACACTGAGTTAATCCAGAACCATCTTTCGGGATATATGTGAAATTTACAGATGAATTTGTATCAAATGTATTATTCGTGGGTGAAACTATATCGATCACAGGAGGAGCAGTCATTGTAAAACTCTTTTCTAAGGTCTCAAAAGAATTACCAGCCTCATCACCACATCTAATACTCCAACTATAATCTCCATCATGCACATCAACAAAACTCTCTGAAACCGTATTATTACTTGCCAAAACTCCAGATTCATTAAATCCATTAATTAAAATTTCACAATTTCCAACAGAATCTAAATTATCAATATAAGTAAAATTAAATTTAAGATTATTCCAATCAAAAGTTTCACCACCAGTTGGATGATGGGTGATAATGTTAGGAACATGAGAATCAATACTCAGAAAAGAAGTTTCAGAATACCCAACCAAATTTAAATTATTATAACATTCAATACTCCAATTATGATTATTCTCGGTCAAAGTTTCTGTAAAAGAATTAGATACCCAATTCTCAATATTTGTATCTACCGAAACAAAAACAGAATCCACATAAAGCGAACAATTAGCAAGACCACTGTTGTCTCCAACAGTGTAAGAAAATGTCACATCTGTATCATTCGTCCAAACATTATTTTCAGGAGAATCAATTGCAACTTGAGGCGCTGCAAAATTTTCAAATTCATATTCTAAACTCGAAACATAATTTTCTCCCAAGTCAACACAACTAGCACCCCAAGTATGATTATTAGAATTTAATGAATGAACAAAAGAAACGTTAACTCCTTCACTTGCCAAAATACTTTCATTAACAATTACATCATCAATAGTTAAATTACAATATGCTTCAGATGAATATAAATCATCAAACCAAAAAGTAAAATTAACTTCACCGCTATAAACTTCACTATTATTTAATGGATATGCTAAAGTTAAATTAGGCGCAGTTAAATCTTTATAAAAAAATCTATCTTCACTAATTGATTCCAATAAATAAACATCTGTACAATTTACAGCATAATCAAAATATCCTTGTGAAAGTGAAGTAATGTCAAAAATATTTTGTGAATCAGTCACAATTGAACTGATCGTATCAAAAACTACGCCTCCAATTATAAGCGAACAAGAGGTAATATTGCTATTATCATTTGGTGTATATTCAAGAGAATTAGTCAAATAAGAATTATTTGCATCATTCAAATTAATAGTTGGTGACTCAGCAATAGTGATTACTTGCTGTTCACTAAATTCAACATTATTATCCATATCAATACATGAAACATTCCAATATTTTGGACCATCACCTAAAGAATTAACAAGATAATTAATTAATGTATTATTTGGAGCAGTAATTCCAGAATACGAAACATCCCCAACATAAAGAGTACAATCCATAGAATCATCTGTATTATCTATAACAGTAAAATTAAAATTAACTGAAGAACTAGATGAAGTAAAAGAATCAATTGGTAAATTTAAAGTAATAACGGGACCAACGGTATCCATATCACGAATAGTAATACTCCTGTCTCCAGTTGTACCAATTAAATCAGAAGAATCTCTCGCCAAAACAGAATAATCATAATCCCCATAAGTCAAATTATTAAATTCGATATTAAAATAATATTTATCCAAATCTTTTTTATAAAAATTTGTTCTATTCTTAATTATTAATTCAGATGAATTCAAAATCTTATCATAAATTTTAACCTCATCTATATAACCATCAAAAAAGTAAGAAGGAGTTATTCCATTATATCCCATTCCTAAATTAAATTTCAAATCACTTGGTAAAGTCACCGTAGTTGAAAAAGTTCGGACAACCTCACCATCATAGATAATTGATATATTTTTACCTTCATAAAAAGCAAAACCAATTTGATGCCAATCCCCATCAACCAAAACTGAATTTGAAATAGTTCTTCCATAAGAATCTGCCACACTCAAAAAATTAGAACCAGCAGCATGACCAATAGATAAAAGGGTATTTCCCGCGGAGTCATCAATAGACAAAATGCTTTCCTCATTGACAATAGAGCTTGTTTTAACCCAAGAAAGAATTGTTATATTCTTTGAAACAAAATTATAGGGCGCTCCAATTTCTATATAATCCGAATCTCCTCTAAAAAATCTATAAGCACCAAGACCATCATGTCCTTCTCCACTAATCCAACTAGCACCGTTATTGTCACCAAGCGCCCCACTTACATAATCATAAATATTATTACTATTCTCCGAAAAAGTCGCCAAATTATCAAGACCAATAAGTCCAATCAAAGAACCATCATAAATAAAATTATTAGTTCCATTAAAATCTAAAACTACTTCTTCTAAATTTGCTTCAGTTAAATCAACATCAATAATTAATCCATCTGGCAAATGATCCGAAGAATCTGCTGGAGTTAAACTTCCAAAAACAAGAGATGGGTTAATCGTATCAATTGCAAAATTGTAAATTGTCAAATTTTCATTATTAGAAGAATCACGACAAGAAAATGCAATTATGTGATTTCCCTCAGAAACAGAATTTAATGTCATATCAAAATGAGTATCATTAACACGATTCATAGAAACAGAAGATGCAGAATCTAAAACATATGAACAACTATTTCCATATTCGTCTAAGTAAACATCAATATTAAAATTTCCTGTTGTGTAAGCACCTTCATTTTCAATTCCAGTGATTACTAATTGGGGTGCAACAACATCTCCAAATTTAGTAGAAACCGTTCTAGTTATTTGACGAACACCCCCATAATAATTTTCAGCATAAGTAGTGAACATATAATCATCATTAATGAGAGAAGTTTCATTTACAAAAAAAGTTCTCTGACCAGTATACAATTCTTTAGCTTCCTCATCGCTAATTACTCTATCATAAACTACAAACTTATCAAATGACCCATTAAAATATTCAGGTGTTCCACCTGTATCTTCAATACGACCAAAGGAATAAAAATTATTAGTAACGTTTCCAATATAAGAAATAGCTTGTTGATTTAATTCCCCATTAATATAAATCTTTGAGGAACCATTATTTGCATAACGACTAATTACAATATGCTTCCAAGTCCCATCATTAATTGGGACTGTTGATTTTACTGCCGCAGAATTCGCAACAGTATATCCAATATGCCCAGTTGCATCAAGCCAACCAATAAAAATATCATTTCCTCCTCCTGCTTCTTCAATACCAGTCACTCCAGGAGCCATCCACATAGTGTCATCCCCTACTTGTGTTGTCTTTACCCAAAAAGATAATGAAGAAGTTGAACCCAATACAGGGGTTAAAGAAACGTCAGTTTGAATGTAGTCATTAACTCCATCAAAACTTAACGCAAGCCCCTCATATCCAGTTGTATAATTAGCACCATAAATTGTTCCATCAATTCCCCCAACAAAAGAAGAAACATGAGTATCATTCTCTCCCCTAAATTCTTCACGATCTAAATTATATCCAAGCATGATTAATGAATTGAATAAAGTCTGATTTACACCATTAAAATCTAAAATAACTGTGTTCAAATCGGTTTCATTAACACTAATATTAATTGGAATAAAATCTTGTGGAACTTCAATGCCATTAACAGGTGTAGGATTAATATAAGATGCTCGCGGAACTTTAATGACATCTACCGTAGGCATTAAAAAACCAAAAGCATTTCCATAATCATATCTAGCATAACATCTAAGAATTGCATTTCCAGGTGAAATAGCCATTACAGGTATATCTTCAGACACAGAACCATAATTAATTGTTCCCAAATCCCGCCACTCATATCCGTCACCAAAAATCAAATGCTCATTATTATTATGAACATTGACCCACACAGAATCATTCAAATATTGCAAAGTCAAATCCACATTTACACATTCCCCAATAGAACAATTAACTTGACAAGTAAAATTATCTTCTTCCGCTTCCGTCATAACTTTGTCATTAACAGGATAAAGAAAATCAGTATATAATTGCCCAATCAATGAAAAATCCGAAAACTCAACGAAAGAAGCTTTTAATCCATCCCAACGATGAATTAATGTTACATTTCCAACATTATCATTATATCCAGAAATCACAAGTTTTATTTTATCAGAATTTTTTAAAATGAATTCATTAGGAACAATACAATTTGAAGTCCATACTCCAGAAGTCGCACTAACACGCAATCCTCCAGTATAATCATTTCCAGATTGACAAATTAAATTATCACCACTTGAATTTTCAAAATATAATTTCCATGTTAAATAAACTGCATTCACAGTATCAACCTCTGTATATGAACTGAAACTTACAGTAGCTCCAGTTGGAATTCTCATACCATTATTTCCTAAATATGTTGTCATCGGAATAACAAAATCAGTAACAGAAGAACCAGATAAATTAATGGATAAATAATTTTCAATTAAATCTCGCTTATTCTTTAAATTTATTTGGGCAACATTTCCAACAAAATTTGAAGTCGAAGATTCATACAGCCGATTATTCCAATCAATACTATACTCTCCAGTAACATTAATTTGCCTTGATGAACTAATCACTTCACGATTAGAATAATCAAGACAACTAACAAACCAATCATGAATACCATTAGAAACAAAAGTTTGAATATTTTCAACTGTATCATTTAAAATATTATAATTTGCTCCAGAGATTTCTGAATCCAAGAATAAAGAACATTCTTTAATTCCATAATTATCATCTGCTATAAAACCAAAATCAATTGTATTTGAAGTTGTATTATAATGATCTATTGGAGCATCCAAAATAATTCCTGGATTTGTTAAATCAATATTAAACTCAACTAAATCACTTACATACTCGACTGAAGAAGGATCAACACAATAAAATACTGCAGTATGATTTCCTTCTGCTAAACCATAAACACTATTAACAAATGACGTCGGTGTGACTAATGTCATTGAAACATTTGCGGCAAAATCTAATGAATATTTACAACTAACGGAAGCAAGTTTTGTATTTACTTTGAAATCCACATCACTAGAATTATAAGATTCATTTTGTGGAGTATCTAAAATCACAAACGAGTTTATCGGGACTCCCATTTCAATAACTTGCCAGAAAGCATCATTGGTTTGATCACCAGTTCCCTTATAAAATTCTAAATTAGTGTCACTAGTTAAATAATTTGTTAATGCAGAATTTGCAAAAGTTGTTCCACCACCAGTTGAATCATGTGATTCCAGACTGAAAGCTTTAGACGAATTCACAGAAGAAATTGGTTGATTGATTGCACTAGATCCAGAAATACTCCTAGTTCCATTTTGAACACCGATTTCTAAAGACTCAACAACAAACCAAGACACAGTAGAGTCACCAGTAGTTCCAGTCCGATTAAAATCAATTTTATTTGAAAATAAAGTAGAACGAACATTGAGCTCATCAAGTCCAGTAGCACCAGAATCAAAACTATTTGAAGTGATTAAAAATGCAGTTGAAGTGTCAACGCTCTTACTCAAAGAAACAGTTCCAGAACTTCCGGAAAAAGTAGTTGCACCTACCTGAACTTTAGAACCACTCCATTCTATTGCCTGCCAAGCAATTTCACCAAAAGCCCCAACCTGACTTCTCTCGAAATTTAAATAAGAGGTATTACTAAATTTAGAATTAAAAAATCCATAAACATTTTCAGCAGTATCTGTTGAGGATAATTTGTTTGATGAAATAATAAAACTTTTACTCAAATTAAAATTCTCTGTAAATGCAGTCACCGCAGAATCACTTGCTAAAAATGGAGAAATTCCACGACGCACAAAAATATTTGAAGATTCTATAACCTGCCAATCAATATTAACAACTCCTGAAGTAGAATAGCGACTAAAAGTAATATTGTTTTTATTCAAAACTCCTTCAATTTGAATCTGTGCAGGAGTACTAGTTGACGAACGAATTGAAAATAATAAAAAAGCATTTGCTAAATAATCAGTAGTTAAAGGAATGACTGTTTCACTCTCCCCGTTGGCAATTATTGTTCTTCCTTTTACTACTTCTGGAGAAAAAGTAGTAACAATATTAAAATTACTAGAATTAATTCCTGCACGACCATTCTCTCCTAAACAAGAAAAATTAACATAATTAGCTCCATTACGAACATAATCATCTGATGCAGAATAAAAAGTTGTATTTATTTGAGTCATCAAAACAGGCGGACCAGAATTTAAAGAATAAGTACAATTTTCAATTGTCACGTTGCTCTGTACTGCAAAAACAACTGGACTAGAATTTATTTGCCCAAAAGGAGAAACAACTTCTATTACTGGAGCAGATAATTTTTTCACCGTCACAAATCGATTATTTCTTGCATAAGACATTTCCCCTATAATATTTTCACATCGAATATTCCAATCAAAACTAACATTAGACAAATTTGTTAAAGTGAATTGTACAGTAGCACTTTTTCCACTTACAGATTTAGTTTCACCTAATTGTAAAGAACCACTAGCACTATGAACCAAATTACATTCTTTCAAATTCGCTTTTGCTTCAACATTTGCAACAAAAGTTAAATTTGCTGGATCCAAATCATATTCTGCATAATTATTCTCTGGACTAACAAGACTTATTTGAATTGCATCTTTTCTCGTTGGCCAAGTAACAACTTCACAATTAATGTTATGAGACGGATCAGTATTTCCCGTTCTTCCTCTTTCAAATTGAATAGTAGTATTATCATAATAAAATGCAGGGTATTCTCCTCTAGACGAAGCTGTCCCTTCCCCATTAAGGAAAGAATAAGAACAAAATAAACTACTTGCATTCAAATCAATTTGCGATGGCAAAGTTGAATTAAATATTGTATTATCTCCAATTTCTAAATCTGTTGGTGTATGATGTATAGCAGAAGAATAAACTCCTTCTTCAAATTCCACAACATAAATTTCACATTCTTGAGGAGCAGTTCCGCCTGTACCCAGTTCTGAAGTTAAACAAGTAACTGTTGATGAATCTTTAAATTTACATTGTATATTTACATCTTCAATTCCATACTCTTCAGAACGACAAGAATGAATTAAAAATGAATTATTCAAGTTAACAGATTTTCCAATATCAAAATCAACCCCTGTATCCAAATGCACTTCTCCAGTACTAATATTAGTAACTCTCGAGTTATCATTAAAACACACAACATCCGCCCGCACTTCCCGATTTCCACAAGCCCTTGTATTCGCCTGCACAGATAAAATATTTTGAGATTCAAATTTACCCATAAAAAGTCCTTCTCCTCGACAAGAAGCATCTGAACTTGAAGACATCACATTATTTCTAACTGAAACAAAGCATTTATCTTTGTAATTGCTTGGCATAAAAGCACAAGCAGAAGCCAAACTAATATTTAATTTATCAATTCCATTACCAACAATTCCCTCGACGTGACATGTATCAATATATTCCGTTTCCAAAAGACTATAAGACCCCACCATCGAATCAGTAGTCCCAATACGTTCAATAGTTAATTGATTTGAATAACCTCCAGTAATATTTGAAAAATAAAACATTCCATCTGCATTATTTGGAGCAGTGTTTGTTGATGCAGATATCTGACTATCCACAATCATAAATGCATGATTAACATAATAATTATTCTCTAAAGTTATATTTGTTTGAGTTCCAGAAACATATCCGAAACCAGATTCAGCTTGAACTTGCGCCCTCAAAGAAAAATCAGAAATAATAAAATCAGCAATAGCAATATTAATTTTATTTGTTTCATCCAAAACAACATCTAATGCATAATTTACAGGATTATAAATAACAAAAAATTCCCAAATAGAATATAATGGACCAGTTGCATTAACAGCCCACTTAGAATTACAATAATCCCCTCCTTTCATACCAGATAAACAAGGCAAATTTAATGGGCTCAAAGGATTCTGCATTATTGTATAAAATGGAACTCCAGAATTCATTGGTACTATTCCCTTGCTATTAACATCTGCCCACCTTTCAAAATTTCCAATTGAAATTAAATTTGCTTGATTTTCAATTAATTGATATGTCTGATTAATCCAGTCTGCACTTCGTGAAATTCCAGAGATTGTTACTTCATCAATTGTCCCCACATATCCTTGTCCCCCATCAGTCATATCTCCAATTGCTAACCCATCAATTCCATCATAATCTGCAATCCCGCCAGTATGTGCAACAGTACTAAACAAAACCCCATCCACATAATACATCGCATGAGTCCCATTATAAGTACCAGTCAATAAATACCATGTTCCATCCGCCATAGTATATGTTGCAGAACTTGTTGCCGTTGTTGTACTTGCAACATGCCACATTAAATCAGTATCGCTTCCAGCATTTAATTCAAATCCATAAGCTCCCCACGGAGAATTATCGTTAGGACCATACCATAATGGTTTTGCATAATCTACTTGAGCCCCATTTCTTTTAAGCCAAAGTGAAACCGTTATTGCACTAGTAGGTTCCAAATCTATTGTTCGAGGTACTTCAATTACATCTGCTCCATCAAACTCTTGTGCTAGTCCAATCTTTCCAGTCGTTTCAACTGCTCCACTATTTACTGCATCATTTGCATTAATAGTTGAATCATATTTTGTTCCAGTTGTTCCATTCAAATGCCAAACTCCCAAATGATTTGAATCCCAAACTCTCGAAACATCCTCGCCAGAAACAGCCAAAGAATTATTGTAATACATACAAATTGAATTAACTCCTGCTGAAAACAAAGGCGCCCTAACCCAAACATCGGCATAAAGCGTATCATAATTTTCAATTTCAAAATCCATTTCTACTCCACCTTCAGAAGAACAACTTCCATTAACAAACCTCAAATCCGCCAAATCTGTTTGCATTTCAGATTCTACTGGAAGTTTCAAATGAACTGGAAAATCAATTAGTGATGATACTCCACCATTAGTAATATTAATTTCTTTTCTTAAAACCCAAGAAGAATTCCACCAAATAAGTTCAGGGTCCAGCGTTGCATTGATGTCACCACATTCACCTCCGGAACAAGTTACTCTTGATGTTATATTAAAAAAATCATTTTGTAAAACACTCGCACTCGTTGACGGAGAAACAAAATATGAACTTAATGTTCCCCAAGGAATAAACCAATTAGAAGATCCATAATCAACATGAGAACCATTATCATAACATTCAATATTCAATGCAAAATCTCCAGAATCCTCAACTACCCAATTAAGATTATCACGAATCCAATAATCACTCACATTTGACGTAGAATTCACATTAAAAATTGTGCTACTATCTGGAATATTTAATAATTCAAAATTTACTCCTACAACACTTCCCTTATTACTTGTGCAATTTGCTCTAACTCTAGTAATAACCTCACCATAATTAATATCAGAACAATTTTTCCAAATACTATTCTCTTCACAGTCTATTGAATTTATCACAGAATTTCCAAAACTTGTTGTTGTTGAAATAGTCAAATTTATCGAAGGAGTTTGAGTTGTATTAACATAAGAACTATAATTTATTGAATCATAAATTGTAAAAAATTCCCAAGAAGAATCCAATCCACCAGTTGCATTAACAATCCAACTATTCACACAAGAATCACCATCTTTCATATCTGCCAAACAAGCAGTATCTATGTAATTCACAGGATTTTGACTTGTAGTATAAAATGGAACACCTGTATTCATTGGGATTATTCCTTTGAAATTTTCACTAGCTTCTCCATATAATACCAAATTATTTTGATTTTGAATTAATTGATATGATTCATTAATCCAGTCTGCGCTTCGAGGCGTATCTGAAAATCTCAATTCATCAACTTGCCCATCCAAATGAGTTTCTTCTACAGCAGTTGATCTATAACCAAATCCTGACCGCAAAGGTTCTCCCGAAATAACATTCAATGCCTGTCCAGAACAAGTTGTACTTGTAGCAACACTTTGACCATCAATATATGCCGTAGCTGTAGTCCCATCAAAAGTCAAAGCATAATGATACCACTCACCCAAATTCACAGCACCACCTGCAAAATATCCTTCTGTTCCACCACAAGTTACCCCAAAAGTTGGAGCTCCAGCACTTACAGCAATTCTAAAAAGATAGTTTGCCCCCCAACCCAATTGTGACCCTTTCCATAAAATCGGATTATGGTCTGGCGTCGTCCATGTGTCAGCCTTTGCCCAACCCTCTGCTGTAAAAACTTGTTTTTGTAAATCAGTAGAATCAGGTACTTCAATTCTTTGTTGATTATTTCCTCCAAGGTCATAACCAGAAGCAACTTTCGCAGATGCTAAATAAGTAGGAGTAGTTCCTAGTGGTGCTCCATTATTACCATTTCCCGTTGAATCTAATAAAAAATCTCCAGTCCCGCTAGCTTCTTCTAAATGCTGAACTGTCATATAATTGGAGTTCCAAACTCCAGCTGCATTCCCCCGATTAACTGCATTCGAGTTATCATAATACATACAAATTGAATTTATACCAGAATAAAAATTTGGTACTCTTAACCAAACATTTGCAAAAGTAGAATTATAACTTTCAATCTCAAAATCCACCTCAGAACCACCACCCGTTTGACACGCGCCATCCACAAATCTTAAATCATCCAAATTTGAACCCATTTGTGATTCAATTGGAAGTTCTAAATAAATGGGAAAATTCGTTAATATTGACGCCCCCACATTTGTAACATTAATTTCTTTTCTAAAACCCCAAGAAGAATTCCACCAATTCTCCAATGGATCAAGTGTCGCATTTACATAACCACACTCCCCCCCCATACAAATAACATTTGACGTGAAAGTAAATAAATTATTTTGAGCAACTGTTTCATTTTGGTTGGGTACAACCAATTCTGATGTCAAAACTCCCCAATCAACAAACCAAGTTGATTCACCAGGACTAGGCAAGGGAACATCATCAAAACAAGTAATATTCAAAACAAAATCTCCTGAATCATCAATTAAAACATCTGAATTATCATACGTCCAAAAATCTCCTGCATTTGAAGTTGAATTAGAATTAAAAAAGACATTAGAATCAGGGGTATTTAATAATTCAAAATTTGCTTCGCTAATTGCCCCCCCAATACTTGTACAATTTACCCTAACTTGAGTTATAGTTTCTCCAAAATCTATTTCATTACAATTTTTCCACGAACCAGACTCTTCACATTGAATTTCATTTACTTGTGCAGAACTACTTTGTTCATCTACCCTAAATACCACATCATCGGTATCACTCCACGTTTGAACATCTCCACATGTATTTGTGACATCCCCATTATATTGAATAATTCCTCTAACTACATGATCTCCAGAAGAACCAGTCAAAACAAAATCAGAACTAAATAAATAGAAACCCCCATTTACAGGACAAGTGCCAACCGAATCAATAATCGTCCAAGAAATACTAGACGCATCATTAGCATAGATTAAATTTAAATTATCATTCGCATTATTATAACAATATGCCCAAACATCTACCCTCACAGTGTCCCCATCCTCTATAGAACTACCATTCAAGCTAGTTATAGTAATGTTTTCTATATTCTCATCCGTTAGATATGTCCCATCAGAAGTACCATCAATACAGGAATCTACTGTATTTGGATTGTTTGGCTCAGAAGTCCCCCCCATGCCCTCTTCTGCAATCAGCAAAGTTGTTGGTGCAACACAAGGAGAATCTGAAATAGAACAATACGGCGCCCCAAACCCAGGATTATATGCTGCAGTAGGATCTACAACATAATCAAAATAAACACTCCCTTCTTTAACCAACAAATCAAATGTATTTTGATCTCCAACCAACTCTTTCAAAAATATTTGGTATTTTTTATCCTCTTTAATTATTCCAAAGTCTGCAATTAAAACATCTGAATCTTTTTCATAAACTTCTACGCTTGCACCTTCGTCTGATTTCGCATAAATTGTTATATCTTTTGAGCTATCCAAAAGTTTTTCAAAAACAACACGTATGTATTCTCCTGCAGGAATTGCTACAAAAATATTATCTCTTTCCCTCACCTCTTCATAAATATTTTTAATAAAATTTCTTTCACTGTCTAAATGTTCAGCTGCATTAATTATAATTATTTCAAACGTCTGCGTAGACAAATGGGGAACGACAAAATAAATCTCATCAATAAAACCATTTCCATCAGTATCATTAACTTCAAAATCTAAACTTTGATTTTCTTCAACCCAATTAAGCTTAATCTCTTTCTTATCTTTAGCATATTCATTAATTTTCGTAGAAGTATAAACGTTTTTGTAACCCAAATAATCAGGAGCACTAACAACCACTTCTTTTGCTTTCTCACCTAATTCTTTCTCACTTATTTCTGGAGCAGGAGTTTCATATTCGATTCTGACTTTTCCTAAAGACTCATTTAAAACGACTTCTCTCTTAGCTACCTCCTTAGAAAAAACAGAAACAACCTTGTTGTAAATATTCACATCAGCCCCAGCCCCAACCAAGCTCCCATTTTGAACAAAACTCACATTACTAGCAGCATATGGAATTAAAACATTCCCCGAACTGGTATTTACCCACTCACTCCAACGCACATTCTCCCCAACCCTAATTACACCAATAACAACCAAAGCCCCCTCCTCTCCAATCTCATCAATTTCTTTCAATGATTGGACATTCAACTGTGACACTATAGAATTACTCGTATTCTCATTCTTTTTAGTCACACCTCTAGTTGTAATATTTGTATTTTCCTCCAATAACCCATTAACCTCCTCGTCCTCACTAATATTTTCCACAGGATCTATTGGATAAGTTAGTGTGACATCCTGCTCTAAACTCTTAACCCTTGCTGTTTCTACCTCCTCTTCTGTTTCAAAAACTTCAAAATAATTAATTTCCTTACGTCCCTCAGACTGAATCGTGAATTTATACTCTCCAATCTCAATCAACTCAAACAAAAAAGTATCTTCAGTCCCCTCTTTCAAAAACACATTAGAGGGGGTATCAATCCTAAGTTCATAATCGACATAATCCGACAAATCAACTCTCAAATTTTCCCCAACAACATAGCCCTCTTTCTGAATAAAATTAGCCCCAGCAAAAGACAAAGTTAAAATTAACAATAAAGCTAACAGAAAACCGCTAACAGAAAACCGCTGCCTACCTAACTCTTTGCCCCTCAAGCTTCTAGCCTCCAGCTTACAGCTTACAGCTACCTGCCCCATTCCTTCTTTCTTATCCCCCATATTATTATCTCTCAATTTTCCCTTTTAACGATTTATTTAATAAATGACCACAAGTTCATTCGCCCGACTCTAAACCCATTCACCTTTCCAGCAATCTGAAGCATCAAACAACGAGTCTGCACAGAATGCCACGGCTTATTTAATTTAATAGAAATATCTTGAGTAGAAACAAGCTGCTCGCTAGAACTTAATAATTTTACAATTTTCCCCTGTAATTCATCCCCTTTAACAGTCACTTGATTCTTCCCCTAAATTTTTTCATTTAAATCGTTTTCCAATCGATTTAAACTTGCATGAAAAAGTTTTCTCATACGGCAAAGCGAATGAGATCCCCAAATCATATAATAAACAGCCTAAAAATCTTTTTAAACATTGCGAAGTTTCGCACGAATAACCGTACGATGTATTGCAAAAAAAGAAATGAAGAAACTCACTTTCATAAAAAAAAGCCGCCTACACATCTTACCTTCTTAACCACAAAGTCAGGCAAATCTGCCCTTGCTATTCTCCAACAGTTCAATCTTTTTTACAATAACTAGTTCCATATAATTCTAGAAACCAATTTAATATTTAGATCGATAACTCCCCCAGATTATGGGGCAATACTTAATTCCAATAAGGCTCCATTGAGTGGTTACAGTCGAACAATTCATGCACGC
Source organism: Nanobdellota archaeon (assembly GCA_027858295.1). Lineage (GTDB taxonomy): Archaea > Nanobdellota > Nanobdellia > Pacearchaeales > GW2011-AR1 > GW2011-AR1. Next base: position 35,742 of record JAQICZ010000014.1, read on the forward strand.
ACCACGAGGGATAATTCAAAATGTTTTGGCAACAATTAGGGCGGGTGTGACGTGTTTCCAAAATTCGGGACGCGAATAATAATTGCCAAAACTGCTTTCTATTTTCTGCCTTCTGCCCTCCTTAATTCACAGTCTACCGTCAACCGTCTACGGTTCACAGCCAACGATCTGCCATCAACCCTTCCCTTTCACTTCCAAGTTACCCTAAACCTTTATTAATCAAAAACTCATAAATTCCTTACTGCCTTCGGGTAGTTTTTGTCAACTTCGGTTGTCAAAACGAACCAGTCTTCGGACAGGTTCAGAGTTCGACTCACGTCAAACTCAGAGTAACCTTCGGGATACTCAGAATTAACTTCGGTTAATTCATTAAGTACCAAAATTTATTTTGGTCACCACAGATCTTCGGATCCAACGGTCAGACCGATCCTTCGGGATCAGTCGAGTTGAATTTATTCAACTCAGAATAACTTCGGTTATTCTCGGGGGCAAGATTTTCGGATTTAGCCCCCTAAATTTTTATTTTATATAAATATTAATGTTTTATTTTTATTATAGGATTTTTAATTCTATTATATATATGCGAACGCCCACGCCGAGCATTAAACCACTACAATATTATCTATCAATAAATCATCAATAAATCAAAACTACTCTGCTAATCAGAAACAATCTGTGCACGCACTACGAGGGATAATGAAATTAGTCGTTCTGGGTGGGTGAGCATCTTCTAAAATTTTTTAATAAATAGAAAGTCCCATTGATTTAAAGAAAGATTTCACGGAGTGCGAATTATCAAAAATTATTAAAGAATTTTTTGCAATAATTACAAAATGACGAAAAGCCATCGGATATATTGCGGAGGCCGGGGGAACGAACAGTGTGGGTGAGAATCTTCTGGCGCCCTCAATTAAAACCTTCTTGGCAACACGAAGTTTGAATAGGGAGGGGCGGCCTTAATTATATTAATTTACCTACCCAACTCAAAACCCTAACCCTAAACAAATTCCACTCGATAAACCTATCCCAAATATTCAATTTAATCTTCTCACCATAAATCACAATATTTCTATAAACCTCTTCAGAATTAAAACTATATTTTAAGTCATCACCCTCAATACTAATAGCCATACCAGTCAATAGACTACGCTTCCCATTTGTATCAGTTCCATAAAATTTCAAATCCTTAACCCCACTATTCTCTAGCTCCTTTTTATTAGCCTTATACTCAAAAGCAAACCTCCCAGAATTAGAACCCAAATTATTTTCAAATGAATATCCATCAACGAATGTCATCTTCCTATCATACCAATTATTCTTCACATCAAACCCAAAAATATCAAAAGCTCCACGACTAGAAAAATTCTTAGAATAAAGAGCACCAGTAAAATTATTCATTTTGCTAATCAAAGGATGCTTATCTGTAACTTTAGATTTATTCTTTGGCAAATAATAATATCCGCCTCCGCTACCGCCACTACTCTTTCCAATAGGCTTAACATAATCATATACCGAGATATTCTCTTCATCAATTTTCTCACCTCCAAGTGAACTCATAAAAGAAAAATCACCCGCGACAGATGGAACTAAAGAATAACTAAACTCAAGATTATCACCAACAACATCCCAAACAATCACATTATAAGACGAACTAGAAATTTCAACTACCCCTCCATCACTCACAGAGTTTATCTCAAATTCGACAGGGATATATTCCCTAAATTCAACAGAAACATTCCTTGAGATATTCCCCCTTAGTGATATAAAAATCCCTTCTTTATTTTTAATCTTCTTTCCCATATCCCTTGAAAAATTAACCGATTCAACTAAATACATGGATATATCAGTGCTAAAATTACAAACAGACCAAAAATCATTCACCTTCAAATCAATGCTAGCAACTGATAACTGAGTACTTAGAACTGTATCTCCAGCTCCCAACTCCCAGCTCCCAGCTCCGAAGGAACAACTGTTTAGTTTAGTCTTTGGCTTAATCAAATAACTATAATTAAAATCTGTTGAACCATTTTCTTTCCACTCAATTGAATAATAACCGTCTTCTTCATAAACTCGTCCGCCATTACTAACATTAAACACCTCATATTCATTTGCAACAAAATCAACAACAGGGACATTTTTGTCAGACCTATTACCATAAAAATCTACAGTCAACTGTTCACCATCAACTGTTAACTGTTTTTCATAATCTACCCACTCTCCATTCGCAAAATAATCCTGTGGAATACTACCCTTCTTCTCCCTAATTCCAGTATGACAATCTGTAACAATCTCCAATTCATTCAAGCCAAAACTTCCGTTAAGAAAATCATCATAATCACATCCATCCCAACAGAACTGTTTACTCGTACTATTTTGAACAATAAAAGAATCACACCCATCATAAACATTTAACTGCAAATTAACCTTTGACAACTTTGAGACATACAATTCCTGGTTTGGTTTACCCACCTGAACAACTTCACGAAATTCCATTTTATAAAAAATATCACAATCAGAACAACTGTAATCTTTATTATTTACAGCAGCCAAATTCATATCCACAGGCCCACCCGCAAAACCATTCTCAAAATCCAAAATCTCTGCACGAACAATCGCATCGTCTTTAAATTTTGGCCTATCATTCAATGGAACATTTACAAAAGAATATTTATTCTCATCAGGACTAACTAAAACTTCTCGATAACTTCCCACATCATTCATATCATAAACAAAAACATTCTGCCAAGCAGGACTAACTGTTTCTCTGCTCGAAGACACAACAACCCCACCAATAACTTGAGCAGAGACTAACCCAATTAACATTACAAACAATACACTGTAAACCGTAAATCTTAAACCATAAACAGACTTTCTTTTTCTCCCCATTAATCTTTCTCTCATCTTCGCTTTATTTTCTTTTCTCATTTTTTATTCTCTGCCTTTGCCATCTCTGCGCCACCCCTGCCACGTTTTGTTTTTATTTTTAGGCTAGTTTGGATTTTAAAAATTTCAATAAATCGTCTGATTATCGAAATTTTTAACAATTCAAAATAGTCAAAAAGAAAGACAAAACCAAATCATTGCTGTAGCCATGCATAATCCTCAGTCATGCTAACCTCAAACCCTTCCTCCATATTTACTTCAAAATTCCGACCTATACACGGTCCAAAAGGGTAACAAATCTGCCCTAGACTATCCTGAGACGCACTATCCCATCCACTAATTGCATCTTCAAAATCAATAGACGCTCTCAATTCACTTGCGCTAGTAATTACTGTAGAAGCAGTCATCCCAATCCAATTTTTATTAAATCTTGTTCCACTTTCATCATAAACCAAATCAACCCATACCGGACTATTGACAATCCCAACACCAGACCAGTTAATACTCACAGGACCAGAAGTATTCATAATAACCTCATACCCTTCACCAGCTTTCAAATCAAAATTACAAGCTGTATCAGTACAACTAAAACTCTCCGGACAACTAAACTCGTTACAGCTAACTTGCTTCTGAGTTGCTGTGTCTAGTCTAGAAATAGAAGTAATCCCAGTAATCTTACCCAAACTTTCATTAGCATTAGAGATACTAGTAAAATTTGTAGGGAACGATATCCAATTCCGATTCGTAATGCTCCCTACCGGGCTAACTACATTATGGTTCAGTGTATAAACATGTGCTCCATATGTTTCAGTACTAATATTAGCACTTGAAGGGTTCCAAGCTTCAACCTTATAGAATCTTCTTCTCTGGCCTACAAATGTTGTATCTGTATAATTTGTATTCGCAGTCTCAGCAATCATGCTCAAAGCCCCCATATCGCTTCCAGCATAAATACGATAAGTCAATGCGTCAACACTAGCATTCCAATCAATAAAAATATCTCCAGTCCCGTTATTTGCACTTTGGGTTATATTCGTAAATGCTGGCCTTGTCGGAGGTAAGAATGCTCCAAATGTATTATTTGCCGTCATACCCAAATTTCCATAAATATCATAACATTCAACAGTCCAATTATAAAATCCGCCAACTCCAACATTTACACTAGCAAAATCAACTTCATAATAAACAGTTTGATTCAAATGCCAACCGCCATTCCACGAACCATAAAGCGAGCAATTACTCATAGAACTTTCATCTGCAAAACTATAACCAAATGACGGGATAAAATAAGTTGAAAAATTATAACTATTCGTAGGACTCGTTAGCTCAACAGCAGGAGCATTCAAATCACGCATCTCAACTGCAAACCACGTACTCATTCCAGCCCCCGCATTTGCCCCTTTCTGCAAAGCCAAAGTATTATTATTCTTTATCTTCTGTGTCAAAGATGAAGTCGAATAATCCGTAGCAGAACCATCATTATAATGAGAATTTAAATTAAATGCACGCGAACTATTAATCAGATCACTACCCAACGAAACATCTTGCTCTGCAGTAGAAACTAAATGCGCATAATCTCCACTCTGAACATCAAATAAATCAGATTCCAAAACAAAATAATTAATACTAACATTTCCTGCCGTCCCAACCCTCTCAAAGCTAATATTGTTATTAGTTTCAAATCCTCCACGAATCATAGAACTATCAACAACATTTGAGCCATTAATGTTATTTGAAAATACCAAGAAGGACTTCGTTAAATCAACACCATTAATAATTGCATTATTCACACTATTTCCAACACCAAGTTCCAGACTTCCAGATTGCACGGAGATGTCTGCCCAATCAACAACTTGGAAAGAAAGTTCTCCCGAGGACCCATTAACCCCTCTACTGAACCGAATAGTAGTATCATCCAAAAATTCTGCAGAAAACATTCCATCAATGTTCTGGGCAGATCGCGGAGAATTAACTCGAGAATTTACAATAATAAAACTACTTGATAAATTCACAGCATTAATTGAGGTATCGATATAACTCTCCGAACCGAAATCCAATTCTCCACGCTGCACACTAATATTAGGACCGACTACTAAATTCCACTCAACAAAAACAGGCTCTCCACTAATATAATTTTCAAAAGCAATTGTATTCACATCCAAAAATTTAGAAAGAACATTCAATGTATCAGCTCCCTTATCTCCTCCACGAGCCGTATGTAAAATAAACGACTTGCTCATATCAATCTGATCAACTGCTTCTTCCTGATAACCGTCAACATATGATGTTCCACTAATTACTCTATATGTTGGAGTAAAAATCAAACTTGAATTAACAAAAAAAGTTGCACTTGTATTATTCAGATATCCCATAGTATCGTTAGCATATAATTCAAGCGTATGAGATGAAAAATCATCCACATTAATCGAAGTATCGAAACAATTTGGAAGAGTAATATTCACTTCGCCATCAAGATTATACCAACACTTATCTAAATGAACATCAATGGCATCATAACTAATTCTAATCCCATTTGCGTAACTATAATTTGTACTTTGTGGGCTCTCCAGAATAAGCCTCGGGTTCGTAACATCAATCAAACTAATATTCCTAGTTACAACAGAACGAACATTCCCCGCAAAATCATAAGCACTCACATTATATTGATAAGTCTTATTTTCACTTGATGCTGTAAAATTTATAGAAGTCACAGGAGTATTATAAACAGTTTCATTTACTAAACCGTTTCCATCATAAAGCCCATACCTTATTTCTTTAAAATTATTTTCTAAGATTGCAGTCTCTACAAAAATCCAATCACGCTCAACCACATATCCATCAGCTTCAGTATTAACAGTATAACTCAGAACTGGCAAAGTAGTATCTAAATTAATTCTTCTCGTATTCAAGCTCACACCATGACCCGCCTTATCATAAACAGTTACATTATAATAATAACTTCCATCAACCAGCCCAGTCCAATTAATCTCTCGTGTTCCATTTGAGAATGTCTGACTAGTAATAATTGATGTATCATTACTTAAAATAAAAGTCATATTCGCGAAATTCGTATCCACAACTGTTGTGTTAACATAAACCCAACTCTCACTTTTATTCGCAGAATCAACTTCTACCCCACCAGCATAATTAACAACCGGCAACAATGTATCAAGCGTAATATTTCTCGTCTCACTCGAATTAACATTTCCTGCCTTATCCCAAACAGTAACATTATATAAATATTCGTCATTAGGCAAAAGCGTCCAATTAATATCTCTTTTAGAATTTGAGAATGAATTGATTGATACTGAATTCGCTGAACTATCAAATAAATTAAATGTAATATTATTATAATTTATTTCATTAACAGTTGTATTCAAATAAATGAAATCCTGAGACATGTACACTCCACTATTTTCCGTAGGATTCACAAATGTAACCACTGGTAAAGTTGTATCAATTGTTATTGAATTATTAGTCGTATTATATAAATTAGCAACAGAATCTTCTGCCTGATAAAACCAGTCGTAAATCCCATCAACCAAGAAATCATAAACAACTCCAACAGTCGCACTCAAAGTTCCACCTAACGAAATAGGAGAACTGTAAACAAAGCCTGTCGAGTTGAAAATATATAACATCACTCCCGCAAGGCCATTCTCATCAGCAAAATTACCTGTCAAATTCTGATTTGCATTATTCGTAATTACCCCACTATCTGGAGAACTCAAACTACCTGTAGGAGCCTTTGTGTCAAGCATAATTTTTCTAGTAGGAGAATAATCACTCCTGTCCGCCTTATCATAAACCGTCATATTATAATAATAAGTTCCATCCGCTAAATTTGTAAAAGTATAATCTCGAGTCGAATCATTAAAAAACTTACTCGTAACCTCGATCCTAGACTCATCGAACAATCTAAAAGTTATATTCTTATAATTATTTTCAACAATAGAAGAATTTACATAAATAAAATTCTGACTAATATTTATATTATCAACTAGTGTATTCAAACCAAAATCAACAACAGGATTAGTAACATCAAAAGTAATTGAATAATTACTAACTGCCCAAGTATAATATCCTTTTGTATCATTACATTCGACATTCCAATAGTGAGTTCCCTCCTCACTCAAATTCAAATAAAATAGAGGTGAAACAAATGTCTCTTCACTCCCTGCCAAATAAGTTGGCTCGACTAAAAGAAGTTGACGAACTTTAATAAAATCCCAATAAGCAGTAATAAAATCAGTCGTCGTATGTGATGTCGATGAAAAGCCTATTTCAACTGGATCCGTGACCCCTATATCTTGATTTACTCCCAACTGATTCCAAGTATCACCACCATCAACTGAATAATAACTGGATATTATTGAACCCGATTTTATTAATCTAAATAATGTTGGGCCAGAAGTTGCAGCACCTATAACATTTCCTGCATAATTCCACTGAAATCCCATTCCATTTCCCATTGTGTCACCAACCATGGCATAATTAGTGCCTTGGGTTGCTGCATCTTTAACAATTAGTGATGCTTTTCCCCATGCGTTTGTAGCCCAAGTGGTCGAAGACAATTCTGCTTCCGCAATAAAATCTCCATTTAAAGGTTGAGAAACAAGTCTCTGGTCATCCTCTGCTCCCCAAATATCTGCACCTTGACCTGAAACTGCTAAAAGCCCACCTGCCTCAGTAGTACTACCTACACCAGTTTGAATATTATAACTAGTCCATTCATTTGAAATTGTTCCATCATTAAAATCATCATAAACAGAAAATACATTACTTTCATTCTGTGGTGGGTTTGTAGCAGTAGGATTATTATAATAAACATAATAATTACCATCACTTCCAAACCCAGCAATACTTGCTTGTATACTAAACCAAATTTCCGTATTTACATTATTAAATGCCGTTTCATTATGTCTATCCAATTCTAGAGAAGTGCTCCCTTCCACATAAACAATTCTCACATCCTCACCATTTGTTTTAAAATCACTTCCAGTTGTATCCATTGTTAGCATCATACTATAACCTTTATTAATAACGACAGAGTCTAAATTGGTAATATTTATCATTTTTCTTTTAGAATATCCAGAATTCCACCAACCAACATCGGTTGTTTGATTCAAATGCCACCCGCCATTCCAATCACCATATAATGAGCAGGCGACTGCTCCATCTGGATCTTCAGCCGTATAGTTAAAAACGACAGATTGCGCTGAAGAATAAAAAACATTATCCGCTGGCTTCAACAATTGAATTGCAGGTCCCGTTGTCGAAATCAAAAATGTAACATTTTCATAATTCATATTTCCAAGTGTATCATTTGCATAAAAATGTAAAGTATGCTGCCCATCACTTGTGTTGAAATTTGACGGACCGGAACAACTCACAGTTGTATTCACACCATTATCTAAATTATACCAACAAACATCATTGCCAACAATTGCATCCGTAACAACATAGTCAAGTGGCAAGCTCAAGTTATATCCATATGCTTTTGCCTTTGGATTAATCAAACTAATTACCGGACCAACATAATCAAGCCCACTCTTTCTCAAAGTTGTATTTCCAACCACTCCTGCCTTGTCAGAGACACTAATATTATAATAATAAACAGCGGACGCAAGTCCTGTAAAATTAAAATCTCTAGTTGTATTTGTGAATGTCTTGCTGGAAACTTCACTCATCAATCTATCAAACAATCTAAATGTAATATTATTAAAATTACCCTCAACAACACTAGCATTCACATAAATCCAGTTGTCAGTATTATTAATTCCATCCGCCAAAGTTCCAACCCCAAAATCAACTATAGGCGCGACATTATCCAAAACCAGAACCCGAGTCAAAGTACTAGCTTTGTTTCCTGCCTTATCATAGGTAGTTGCATTATAATAATAAGTTCCATCAGATAGACTAGTCCAATTATATTCACGAGTCGTGTCAGAAAAGCTCTGACTACTAACAATTGAAGACTCATTACTCAGCGTAAGAGTAACATTTTTAAAATTACTTTCAACAAGATTCACATTAAAATACACCCAATCGCGAGCAAAACTAGTATCATTATTCTCTGTTCCAAAAGCATATGTAATCACAGGCAAAGTATTATCCAAAATAATTGAACGAGTTGAGGTAGAAGTTTTATGACTCACTTTATCAACAACAGTTACATTATAATAATAAGTCCCCTCTGAGAGTAAATTCCAAGAAATACTCCTTCGCCCATCACTAAAAGTATTTTTCTTCACATTAAATCCAGTTGCATTATACAAATTAAAAGTTATATTCGCTTCATTTGCTTCAGTCACCACTGTGTCAACATACACAGTATCTCCCGCCCCATATGCCCCATCAACTTTAGTTCCCGCACCAAAATCAACAACAGGGTTCAAATTATCAAATGTAATATTTCTAGTCTCCGTTGTGTTAGAATTCCCAGCCAAATCATAAGCCGTAACATTATATTCATAAAATCCATCTGGAAGAAGTGCCCAATCAATTTCTTTTGTGCCATCATTGAAAGAGTTTTCAAATAACAATCCTAAACTATCATACAGCCTAAAAGTTAAATTATCAAAATATATTTCATTATATGTTACATTAACGTAAACATTTTCTCTTCCAAATACAAGACCCGAATTTTCAACACCCAAAGAATAATCAATTAATGGCTTCGTTGTGTCCACAGTTAAAGTATTATTAGCTGTATTGTAAACATTCCCCACATTATCCTCAACCTTATAAAACCAAGAATAAATTCCTTCTTTCAAAAAAGTAAAAACAAGCCCTACAGTAGCACTGGTTGCCCCCAGAAGATTTTGATATGAAGTATAAATTAAACTCCCTGTTTCGTTAAACACATACAACGTTGCATTCAAAAGGCCTGTTGAATCTGCGAATGCCCCTGTCAAATTCTGTAAAAGATTATTCACATAACCTCCATTAACAGGAGAAGCCAAAATTCCCGTTGGCGGAGACAGATCTAAATTAATATATCTAGTTTGTGAATATCCAAAATGCTCAGCTCTATCATATACAGTAATATTATATCGATAATCCCCACTCGAAAGTCCCGTAAAGTTAACTACCCTAGTATTGTCCGTAAACTGTCTACTGTCAACTGTCAACCCATTTTCGTCGTACAACGAAAATGTAATGTTCTTAAAATTATTCTCGATAACATTCGCATCAAAAGAAACCCAATCTTTCCCGACAATTGAATTATTTACTTTAGTGCCCGCTCCAAATAAAACAACTGGACTGGTAACATCCATAATAAAAATATAATTGTCAAGCCCAAAAGAAGAATAACCAATTGTGTCATTACATTTTACATTCCAGCTATAAGCGCCTTCGCTACTAATACCAACAGAAAATGCTATAAATGTTTCTTCAGATAAAAAGGTTGTAGTATCTGCAGAATTTGCAACCTGCTGATAACTCTGATTAATCCAGTCTCCACTTCTATCAATTGAAGAAACTTTAATCTCATCTAAAGAACCAATCAATCCATGGGCCGTATTATCATTAAAGACTGGGTTTGCCGAATTTGCCGAACCAATTCTCGCGTCATCAGTTCCAGACAAACCATCTCCCTGAGTTGCAGAATTAGAAAGTTCACCATCAACATATAAAAATTGAACAGATCCAGTATGCCCACCACAAACATAATGCCAACTATTATCTGAATATGAAGTTCCACTATCCAAGAAATTCGCCACACCATTATACATCTCTGCATATCTAAATTCACCAGTCGAAGTCACTCCCATTCCAGTACCATCTGTCAAACCCCCATCTTCAAGAATGGTCCCAAAATGTCCCACAGAAAATTTTGCCCAAGTACAATATGTGTGCGCCCCATCAACATTCCACTCCGGATTCGTACCCAGATAATCAGACCCATCAAAATAATCAGCTCCACCAACAACCCCTGCAATATTCATATTAGAATCTGGAGTAATCCCATCTTCGGCGTCCCAATTACCAAGAGAATCATAAGCCACTCCACTTGTCTGGTCTAAGTGATAAACACTTGTATAGGCCGAGGACCAAACACTCAAAGCATCTTCATCACTCTCAGCATCAGAATTCCCATAATACATACAAATTGTATTTTCTCCTACTCCAAAACTTGAAATCTTTACCCAAATATTTCCATTGCTCTCACTATAATCTTCAATCTCATAACTCAAAGCAGCTCCTGCAGAGTCACAAGTTCCACTAAAAAATCTCAAATCATTATAATCACCAGAAGTTGTATGATCTGAGCTAATATTCAAATAAGCTGGAAAATCTGTAAGAGTTGAAGCCCCTATATTTGTAAGAACAACTTCTTGACGATGAGAGTACCCGACATCAAACCAATCTCCAGAATAAACTTGCTTCTCATTCCAAGCTCCAGCCCAATCACCATAAAGAGAACATGTGTCCACCGAGTCTGGGTCATTGGCTACAAAACTAAAATTAATATCTTGCGCGCTTCCATAAAAAGTATCATTTGCTGGTGCTAAAAGTTCTACTGCAGGCCCCGTAACTGAGATGAAGAAAGATACTGAATCAAAACCTAAATTACCAAAAGTATCATTTGCATAAAAATTAATTGTATGGGGAGCCACACTTGCATCAAAAATTGTTGCTGTATTACAAACGATTGTCTGATTCGTTCCACCATCAAGATTCCACCAACAGGCATCCACACTACTAACAGTATCACTAACCGTATGCTCTAAAGGAAGACTTGTATTGTATCCATAAGTCTTTGACTTCGGCTTAATCAAATTCACGATTGGCCCAGAGCCATCAAGACCAATACTTCTAGTACTTGTATTCGCAACATTCCCCGCCCAATCCGAAACTGTTACATTATATTTGTAGTTCCCATCTGATACACTTGTAAAATTATATCCTCTTGTTGAGTCAGTAAAAACAGCCTCATCATTAAAACCATCAGAATCATAAAGGCTAAATTTAATTTCCTTAAATGAAGCTTCAACAACACTTGTATTTACATAAATCCAATCTCTGTTTCTAACCACTAAATCACTTTCAGTTGGAGAAACAAAATTAACAACAGGCTTAACCGTATCTAAACTTATCTTTCTCGTTGTTGTATCCCCCTTCTGGCCCGCCAAATCATAAACTGTTACATTATAATAATAAACTCCATTCGCAACGCCTGTAAAATTGTAGGCCCTAGTAGAATCCGTGAATATCATACTCGAAACCTCACTCATCGAATTATCGAACAATCGAAGCGTAATATTCTTAAAATTATTTTCCACAACACTTGTATTCACATAAATCCAATTTTGACTTTTATTCCCGCTATCGTTCTCAGTTCCAGCAGAGAAACTAACAACAGGTGCAGTATTATCCAATGTTATTTTTCTTGTAATAGTTGATCCCTTCAAATTGACATCATCAACAACTGTTACATTATAGTAATATATTCCTTCTGGTATAAGTGTCCAATTAACATTTCTTCTTCCATTAAGAGAAGTAGTCAACGGCTTTGCAAGAGTTCCAAAAGAATCATATAGCGCAAAAGTAATATTAGCCTCATTAACTTCAACAACAGAAACCTCAACTGTAATACTCGTTCCAGAAATTACAGAATCATTAACTTTTGTCGCTCCAGTAAAAGAAACCATAGGTGCAATATTATCAAGTATTATTGAACGAGTTGGTGAATAACCAACGTTCCCAGCCAAATCATACGAGCTTACATTATAATAATAAACATCATCTGCGAGGTTAGTCCAATTAATTTGCCTAGTCCCATCTGAAAAAGTATTCGGACTTGGAGAAACAATCCCCTCATCATTAAACAATCCAAAAGTCATGTTCTTGTAATTCTTTTCATACATGCTCGTATTTACAAAAATATTATCTTGTAATTTCACAACCCCATCATTTTCTGTTGCTGCAATAAATGTAATAACTGGTGCCGTATTATCAATTTCAATACTATTAGCAGTCGTATTATATTCATTATCAACCGAATCTCTCACCCTATAAAACCAACTAAATACATCATCATACAAAAAAGTATACACAACTCCAATTGTTGCAGAACTCATGCCAATCAAAGACACAAGAGAAGTAAAGACAACATTCCCCGTAGAATTATAAATATATAACATTGCATCTTTCAATTCCACACTATCAACAATAGTAGCTGTCAAATTCTGAGTAGGATTCTTAGTGAAATATCCATCTCCTGGAGTATTGGAAACCCCTGTCGGTTTTGTCGTATCAAACTCAACAGACCGAGTGCTACTATTACCAATTCTTCCAGCCTTGTCATAGACCGTAATATTATATTTATAAATTCCATCAGAGAGTCCAGTAAAGGTATAATTTCTTGTTGAGTCTGAATATGTCTGACTCCCAACATTCACTCCAGCCTTATACAAGTCAAACGTAATATTTTTCAAATTTGTCTCGACTACCAAAGCGTCAACATACAAACTACCTTGACTTACTCTAATGCCATCATTCAAAGTCCCAACTCCAAAGTCTACAATAGGATTTGTCAAATCAAGTGAAACTGAATAATTAGCAATAGCTGTACCAATAAAACTCAAACTATCATTACATTTTACATTCCATTTATAATTTCCTTCACTATCGAGATTTAATGAAAATTTAACTACCTCAAATATTTCTTCACTACTAACAGTATAAAATGATTCTGGACTTTCTTGATTTTGATATGATGTTGCAATCCAGTCGGCGCTCCTAGGTGTAGACGATATTTGTACTTCATCCAACACTCCTGTCCAATAAGAATCCGTATTTGCACTTTTACCCAATGTAAGTGGATAATCATTTGTTGTTATTGTGCTTCCTGCTCCTGCAGAATAAGTGTTTATCAATATTCCGTCACTATACACTCTAGCAACCCCCCCCTCAACTACAGATGTTATTAAATGCCAAGACCCATCATTAACTGTTCCAAAACTCGCAGCAGGATCCCCCCCCCATCCAGATACCCAATACCCAACAAATCCATAAGCATTAACTTTACTTCCTATACCATAACCTGTAGTCCATCTACCTAATTTATCAATAATCTTTGCCCAATCTCCACTCGCATCAGTCGTTTGCATCCAGGTTGAAATTGTAAAATCATCAACAAAATCAACTGGTGTATCAGCAGTTGTAATATAATCAGTAGAACTTCCAACGAAATTTATACCCGAACCAATTCTTGCGCCGATTACATTAGTTGAATCCATGCTTGTTGCCGTCCCATCATTCGCATTTGCAGTTGAATCTTGAATATTTATTTCTGTCATATGCCACACTGCAGAATAATTTGAATTCCAAACTCCAGCTGAATCCTCTTGATTTATTGCATTAGAATTATTATAATACATAAACAATTTCATATCTGAAACTGACGATAAATTAACTTTCACCCAAGCGACCAAATGAGCATGAGTTGAATTATATGTCTGATTAAAAGATTCCATTTCATAAGAAAGCTTTGTGGTGCCGTCAGAAAAAGTAAATAAAATATCTGCACCATCACTCCTTGTAAAATCATGTAAACCCTCATCATACAACTCTACCAAAAAAGGAAAATCTGTTAAACTCGATTGCACGCTTCCAGAATCAATAGTAATCGTCTTTCTTTTTTCCCAACTAGAATTATACCACGGAGCGACAATCTTTAATGTTTGATTCAAATGCCATCCCCCTCTCCAGTCACCATACAATGAACAATAATCTAGCCCATCAGGATCAACGGCTGAATAATTAAAATCAAATAATGTTTGCACTGAATAAACAGTATCATTAGCTGGTTCGTTTAATGTCACCGCAGGTCCTGCTGTTGAAACCAAAAAAGTAACCTGCTTCGTTCCTAAATTTCCAAAAGTATCATTTGCATAAAAATAAACAGTATGCTGCCCATCCTCAACAGTTATGGCAGAAGATCCCAAACAGTCTGTAGTTGCATTCGCTCCACCATTAACATTATACCAACAAGTATTCACACCAGCAATTAGATCAGTCACACTATAGTTTAAAAGTAAGTTTGTTCCATTTCCATAAGCCTTAGCTTGTGGACTAATTATATTAATTGATGGGCCACTAACATCCACCCCAATTCTTCTAGTCACACTATTACCTAAATTACCCGCCTTATCATAAGAAGATATATTATATTCATAAAATCCCGTAGACAAACCACTAAAATTAAATGACCTCGTACTATCACTAAAGGTCTGACTCACAACTTCATTTCCAAAATTATCGAATAATCCAAACGTAACATTTGAGAAATAAGGCTCCGTTACCACCCCATCAACAAAAACCCAATTATGACTAACATTGTTATTATCAGCTTCGGTTAAAACACCAAAATCAACAACAGGGGCTGAATTATCAAGTGTTATCTTACGAGTTGCAGGGTTCCCAAGATTTCCTGCTTTATCATAAACAGTTACATTATAATAATATTCTAAATCATCAAGTCCAGTAAAATTAAAACTTTTCGTCCCGTCAACAAAAGTTTGACTACTAATAACCGACGACTGATTACTCAAAATAAAAGTAATATTTTCAAAATTGTCTTCAACATAGCTAACATTTACATAAATATAATTTCTTGCAAAATATGAATCATCTGCTTCAACACCTTCACCATAGCTAACAATTGGCAAACCATTATCCAAAGTAACCGTTCTAGTTTCTGTCGAATTAGAATGCCCATAAATATCATAAACAGTCACATTATAATAATAAAGACCATCAGCTAACAACACCCAAGGAAGAACTCTTCTCTTATCAGTATAGGCAACAGGTGTACTTGCTAAATTAAAAGACGAGTCATATAAATAAAAAGTAATATTCGCTTCATTTGGTTCCACAACATTGACTTCTGCCGTAATTGTGTCTCCAGAAACAATCAATCCATCCGCCAAAGTAACCCCACTAAAAGAAATCAAAGGATTTTCAGAATCTACATTAATTTTTCTTGTTTCTGAAACTCCAAGCTGACCAGACAAGTCATAAGCAGAAACATTATAATAATAATCCCCAGAAGAAAGTCCAGTAAAAACATATCCTCTAGTTGTATCTGTAAACCGTCCATTGTCTACCATCAACCCCATTTCGTCGTACAACGAAAATGTAACATTCTTAAAATTAGCATCAACAACACTCACGTTTACAGAGAAATAACTCTCACCAATCTGTGTATCATTCAAAGGCGTGTCTGGAGAAATAAAAGTAATCACCGGACCTGCCGCGTCACAAGCCGTTGCTACCCCCCCAATTAAAGTCAAATTATATCTCAAAGGATAACCATCATCAATTGCATCCGCAATAGTAAGGTCAACATTCGCATCATCAGTTAAACAAGTAAAATCATAATACCACTCATTACCAGCACCCGAAACAAATCCATTGCTCCCGCCATTAACAGTTCCATTAACTGATGCAATTGAATCCGTCCCATCAGCGACATCAATGCTAAACCTAGCTATATCATTCAATCCAACAAAACTGCTATTTACCCTAGGATTAGAAAAGACAGGTGCATCTAGATTCTCATCATAAGGTAATTCTAAAACTTGCCAAGCGTATTCTCTATTCTGCCCTCCATAAGTTCTCTCAATATGAATTCCCGTGACAGGGTCTCCACCATTAAAACCACTCCACTCTGTATGACGAGGCTTCGCCGTACCATCTCCGTTTGAAGTTCCAGAAACAAAGAACAAACTTCTGTTCCTTGAAAAGCTGCTTAAAAAAACAACATCATCTACATAATCTGCACTAGCCCAATCCGTATGGATTCCTTCTTCTCTCTGCGTCGCTCCTGATAAATCAATTACATACCACTTAACACCCGCATCATTAATACCATCAAAATCATAAAAGCAAACAAAATTATCATCCTGTATATAACCAGCCCTTGTAGAAGAATCAAGACCACCAGTATTTAGATGCAAAGAATTACTTTGGTGAAATAAAATAGATGTACTCTTATTTATTGTCTTACCAATGCTAAAACAATCTGGAGCCGTATCAGGACCACTAATCGCTCCGGTATAACCCTTTGCAAAATTATTTATTTTATCAATATCCCAGCTAACAACAACCCACCTGAAATCAACATTAAGAGCAGTCCCCGAATTTCCCCTTGTAAAAGTAATAGTATTTGCATCTGTAATATCAGAATAAAATTGGATTAAATCCCCATTATTTCCAGTGTAAGTCGTACTAATATAAAACCAAGACATTGAATTTGCAACATTTACTGGTGTTGGAATTGTCGCAGTTGTTGTAGCTGCTGTCCCTGAATAACTATGAACTTCTCTTTGCACAGAAAATTCCCCATTCATTGCTTCCAAGACTTGCCATGAAACAACAACTGGACCATCTGCAGCATTCCCCCTCTGTGCCCGAATGTGGGTAGAATTATATAAATACAAAGAAACAAAAGAAGTGTCTGATGTTGTTGCCGGGTCTCCACTTGTTCCCGCCGTTGTATTCTCCTGATTCCCTTTATTCTGAGAAAGAACAAAAGATGAATTAATATCCACTACAAAATCAAGCGGAATAAATTCATCTGTCCCTACAAAATTATAAAGCCCACTTTGAGTTTGGTACCCCAATTTATCTGAACCACCTAAATCTTCAAAATTAACAACTATTGTATTTAGAGTTTTCAAATCTTCATAACCAAAAGCTGAACCCAAACAAGATACATTATAATTATAAGCCCCATATGTCGAAAAGTTTCTATTATATTCAAACAAATAAGATGATGCATTGTAAACCATTTCTACTTTTTCATCTTCAAAGCTAATGTTACAACTTGCAGTGTCAATTGCTTGTCCTGTCGTTAAATTGCTATAATTTGCATAAAATGAAACATTGTCCAAAGGGTAAACTGTTTTAAATTCCGTTGTATCAGAGACTTGCAGCTTACTATTAGCACCTAATGTATAAGTACTAAAAGAACTAACATTGAAAATTAGAACTCCACCAGCATATGAATTGATTTGACAATCCTGACAAATAACACCATCCTTCAAAACCTTTGGCACAAACTGATAATTCAAATTATACATCTCAATCGTCGCGGACCGATTCATTCTCTCCTCTACTAAAGAGTTCACACCCACCTGTTCTTCTCCTATTACAACCAAGGAATCAAAATCCACTCCACCTGTCAAATTCAAATTTTGATTATAACTAATTTTACCATAACTTGGATTTTCCAAAACAAACTTTGAGACGTCATTCAAGTCAACAGTTGAAAAATCAGTTGTATTTCCAGAAAAAGAATTCACACCAACTACATCGAAAAATCTAATTTCTGATTGCGCAAAATTCTCCGCTTCATCATAACAAACAACACTAAAATTATAATGCCCAATAGGCAAACCACTGTAATCCAAAGACTCGGCAACTCCCTTTGAGACAATCGTATCATTTAGAACATAATTATTATTTATTATCAAACTACAATTCTTTATGCTTGATAAAACATCTGAAACATTATACTTAAAGCTCATAACTCCATCAACATCTCCTGAATTGTTCAAAATTGATTTCAAAACAATTGTTGAGGGTATCGTATCAATTGTAATTGTATTATTTGTTGTATCGTACACATTATCTGCCAGATCAGAAACTCTATAGAACCAAGAATAAACCCCATCAGAAACAAAATTATAAACAATTCCTACCGTCGCAACAACTCCAGAAACCAAGACTGTTGTCGTATTTATCAAACTTCCACTTGAATTAAAAATTGACAAAGCTGCCCTTTTTAAGCCAAGAGCATCAGAGACATCAGCGGTTAAATTTTGATTTCTTTTACTTGAATGTTTATTGCTAGTCGGTGTACTTAATGTCGCAGAAGGATTTACAGTGTCAATCGTTATATTTCTTGTCGTTGTTACGTTTAAGTGTCCCGCCTTATCATAAACAGTCACATTGTAAAAATAAAGTTTACTCAAAAGACCATTCCAAGTAACACTCCTTGTCGAATCAGTAAAAGTATCACTATTCAAAACTCCTGTTCCATCATACAACTCAAAAGTTATATTCTCAAAATTATCTTCAATAATACTTATGTTTACGAAAATAGAATTTGCGTTTACAACACTCCCATCATTTAATGTTCCAGAAGCAAAATCAGCCATTGGATTAGTGTGATCTATTGTCAACCCACTCTGGAGAGTATAATTTCCAAGAGAGCTATCACTCCCCCAAAAATCAATCGCTTCACAAGTAAAATTAACCCCCGTTGTTTCTGGAGCCAAAGAAGTGTCCCAAACAAAACTACTACCCCCTGTGTGGCTCCCGATATTACCATTTGTATCATTTACCATATACGTTACGACATCTCCTTCCGGATCAACAGAACCAGAACAATTCAATTGAACATTCCCATCAATAACAACATCACAACTGCCTCCATTACACGTTAAACCCGTTGGTACCGAGGGCGCCGCGTTTGGAAGAACTTGAAATGCTAAATCATCTGTATCGCTCCATGTTTGTGTATTTCCACACGTATCTGCCGCATTCCCATTATATTGCATTACTCCTCTAACAACATGATCTCCAACTCTTGAGGAGAGCACAATATTTCTTGTTACAAGTTCATATCCTGCCCCTGCACAAGTAAACGCCGGACCTACTATTGTCCAAATTGGACTTTGAGCATTGTCAGAATAAACCACATTCACGTTATCTGTAGCTCCATAACAATAAACCCATATATCTGCTTGAATTGTATCCCCAACTTCAAACGTAGCACGCCCCAAATTTGTCACAGTTATATTTTCAACACTCTCATCACTTGCATATGTCCCGGCACTAGTACCATCAGTACAGGCATCTACAGTATTTGGAGAATTAGGTTCTGCTGTTCCACCCATATTTGCTTTAGCAATTAAAAGAGAAGTCGGTGCAACACATGGAGAATCTCCAACAGAACAATAAGGCGCACCAAATGTAGAATTATATGTTGCTGTAGGATCCACAATATAATCAAACTGAACAGAGCCATTTACAACTTTTAAGTCATACGTATCCTGCACCCCTAACAAGCCAGAAAGATATATTTTGTTCCCAACATCATCTTTCAATAAATCAAATTTAGTAATCATCACCTCGCCATCTTTTTCATACACTTCAACCCAAGGCGTACCATTAATCACTTTTGGATAAATAGTAATATCTTTTGTCTTATCTAATTCTCTCTCAAAAGTAATTCTAACAAATTCTCCATCGTTAATAGTTGGCGAATAAACCCCATCTAAATCTTCAACTTGAGAATAAATATCTTCTATGTAATTTCTATTGACGTCTAAATGCTCTGCAAGGTTAATAACAATAATCTGGAATGTCTGATTTGATAAATGAGGTACATCCCAACTAACATAATCATAAATTCCATTCTCATCCCTATCTTCCAATTTCTCACTCTGAATTTTTACACCCTCTTCAACCCAATTAATAACAACTTCTCTTTTATCTCTAACATTCAATGCTTCATCAATCTCAGTAGAAACAATTACATTAGTATAATGTTCTTCTGAATAAACTAAAACTTCTTTCCCATTCTTCAAAATCTTTTCTTCTTTATTTGGTGCAGCTGTTTCATATACCACTTCAATATGACCTTGTTCCACCTCCTCTACTTCCGGAATATCCCTTACTTCTTCTACACTTAGACTCCTTAAACTAAGACTCTTCTTACTAGTAGCAATATAGGTTCCTGTATCTGATTCCTTATAACTAATTTCCTTCCCTTCCTTTGGGATTTTAACATTAACCTTCTTACCTTCATTGTAAACTTTCTTAGTCCATCTAACCGGTTGCCCCACTTCTGCCGCCCCTTGGACTATTTCAACTGTAAAATCCTCTTCCTCAAAAATTTCTTCTAAAGAATTATTAACAGTCTCATTTTCAAAAACATTTCCAACTTGTTCACCCGCAGAAAAATCAAAAGAAACATTGGCAGAACTATTTTCTTTTTTAGTCAAATTATCTAGCGCTATAGTGCTCTCATTAATTACAGAACTAAAAGAATTATTTTCGGCACCAACGCTCTCATTCCCAACCTGTTCACTTGAATCATTGCTTTCCGTGATACTCTCATTAACTTTATCCAAAACATCAGAATCATTTTCAACCGTTATACTTTCTCCCCCTACCGCCGAACTATTCATCAAACTTCCAACTTCAACAATATCCTCCTCTCCGTCTTCCAACCCCTTATCACTTCCATTAAAATCCCCTGCAGAATCTAACGGGTGGATGGGTGGGGCACTGGGATTACTACCCTCAACTTCCAAAATAGAATTATCTGTTACTGGCCCATCTACTATCAATCCATCACTAGCACCAACAACTTGTAACTCAATAATTGAATTATCAAAAATCTCCCCTCCCGCCCCAGCAAAAGCTAAGTTCGACATAAACAATACATATATCAAAACACATCCAATTATTGAATGCCAATTTTCCCTTTTCATTTTCCCCATATTTAATCTGATTTTCGAAAAAAACAACAGATTTTGCTGCCAACTTTCCCATCACCTCTGAAAACTAGAATAAGATAAATCAGAGTGCCTTATCTTAATATTTCAGCGCTTTTTCCGTTTATATAGATTTATATCCTCCATCTTTATCGTCGTTAAAACCCTTATTACTACTCTGATTCAATGACACATTTTTGTTGTACTCTTTTATTGATTTTATATCAAAAGCACTATCCATTGAGTCCGAAAAGAACTCCTCTTCCGTCTTTGATTTTGCAAGCAACATCATACCCCAAATTACAAAAACAGCACCAAAGATTATAGTACTTATCACCAGATTGTCTGAAAGCCCCAAAGCTCCCAAATCTCTTGATATCGCAGATAAATTAAACCCAATCATCAAAAGACCAATCTCCTTCAAGAACTTTCCACCCAAAAACAGTAATACTACCGCAAGTAAAAGTGGTAGCAAAATTCCCCCTAGTGTTACCATCGGAGTAACCTTCCCATCGGCACATAAAATCTCTGTATGAAATAATCCCCCCTCATACACAATCTTCTGATAATCACAATCATAAAACTTAGAGGTTGAAAGATGTCCTAATTCATGAATAGCGACGGTTCCAATAAAAACAAAATTTGCAAGAATTATAATAAAAGCCAAATGACTAAACAATTTAACCATATATGATTTTCCTACACTCATTTTAACATCTACTGGTATAGAATAAACTTTCAAATCACAAATAAGCAAATATAAAAAAAAGAAAAAAAGAATCACTGACGCAATTGTAAGCATATAAAAGTTCCCGAAACCCGCCATAAAAAGAACTACGAGCAACAATGAAACAGCAGAATAAACAATCCCAAATAATCCAACTCTACGATAAACATCTGCTCTAATTGAAAATTCTGTAAACAAAATAATACTAAACAAAAAAGAATCAACAATAAACAACAGTACAGAAGTATGCGCTACTAAAAAAAGCAAAGGAATTGAAATTAAATACAATGCCAACAAATAATACAACTTCTTATTTTTTGAGAACATGTAAGACACCTTAAATAAAACACCATTCTGTATCAATAAAAGGATTGCAAACATCACTGAATAATCTGCAAAGGAATATTTCAAATAATCAAAAAACCAAAAAAAAGAAAGCACCGAGACAACCAAATAACAAAAAGCCGCAACCGCCAGATATCTAACTGCCCTCAAGGCAGAATTTTCATTATAATGAACAAATAATTTTACCAGCAAGAAAATAAAAATAGCTAAGCTAATAATCCCACCAATCAAAAACATAAAATTCATGTTAATGCCACCTTTACTTTGTATTTCTGTCTATTTGCCTTATCTAAAGACCAATAACTAATAACTAATAATTTATTCATACACTCATCACCGCCCCAAAAACAATATTTCCCTCACATACCCCCCCCACCTTTTCAGGGACATAAACTCTCCAATATGTTGATTTATATGCATCCTCGAATAAATCGTTCTGTCTATATTGCAAATTAAAATTATTCGTAAAAATATTACTAGTCAAATTGTTGTAGTTGATCTCGAACTCCCCAAGTGTTAAATCCCCAAAAATTGAAGAAGCTAAATTATACTTTTCATAATAAACTGGCAAATTATTACCAGTAGAACAATTCATAGCAAGGTTATCTCCGGGTGTTGATCCATACCCATACAAATTCAAATCAACCTCGACATTCCCTCGATTAAGGATAACGACTTCAGACTCATTAGAGACTTCCTGGCTAGACAAGTTTCCAAATGAAATAGCCTCTTGAATTTCCAAAGATAGTAAAGGATTAACATTTACATCATCAATTCCAGAGCCTGTACTGGATGGATCGTCAACTCTCATCTGACAATTCCAATTTCCAACATTAGCATAATACCAGACATCAAAAGAACAGGTAATCTTAGACTGATTTTCATCTCCATAACTATTATTGATTTCACAACTTGAATTTGAATAATGTTTATTATTGTCATTTGTATCTCCAATAAAGGAATTTGAAGTATCATAAAATTCAGCAACAGCATTGCTTAAGACTTGTCCTTCATACTCACGAGCAACTCCCTCACAAACAACTTCCCTCGTGAAATTCGTAGCTAAATCTATTTCATTTACAGTTAAATTGAAAGAATCATCGACCAAAACAAATTCAAATTCCGGAGCAACATTCAAAGTTAAATTGGGAGCAATATTATATCCGGCTCCAGTAACTAATACATTTACAGCACTAGACAACATCTCTCCAGTCGCTTCAAACACACCCACACTTAAAACATCGCCTACTATACAAGGTGTTGCAAGCATTTCACAATCAATCAAATAAAAATCATCGGTATAAGAATTACCATTCGGACCAACAACATCACTTGCATTATCGAGCCCATCACTTGTAAAATTCCATAAAGTAACAACCTTATTATTTGCACTCCCAGTCCCACTTCCCCCATCAACATACCCAGTAATCCAATGCGCAGAACTCACCATCGGTAAAATAAACAAGAAACTAATAACTAATAACCAACAACCAATAACTAGCTTACTTCCCATTCTTAAAATCCCCCATACAAAATTTCGTAAAAACTTTCCCAAGGGTTTTTACCTGGCTGAAATTTTGGCACGCCATATTACCAAAACGAATGGCCGGGATTTTACTTCCCATCCTTAAAATCCCCCATACAAAATTTCGTCAAAAACTTTTCAAAGGGTTTTTGACCTGCCTGAAATTTTGGCACCCATATACCCAAGCGAATGGTCGGGATTTTACTTCCCATTCTTAAAATCCCCCTTAACCTGCTCAAACAAAGGTAAAATCCTTTCTTTAACAGAAGGCGACAACAAATTAAATTGTTTCTCTAACTTTCCAAACAAGACAGCATCCTTTGTTTTCCTGAATTTCTCAAGACCAGCTTCAATCTCTGAAATCAATATTCCATTATACAAATGCTCGGTCTTCGAATATAACTGATTCCTTTCTTTCCCAGCCAACCTAGCATAACTCATCTTAACCTTAGAATACATTTCTTTTGCTTTCTTAATTTCACCCGAATCCAACAAATCTTGCGCCTCAGTAATTCTATTTGTTGCCCTAAAATAATCATCAGATAAGCTTCCATTTCTAAAATAGACAAAATAAATAATCAGCACAACTAAAAGAATGGCCCCAAAGATTCCGAGATAGCCTTGACTCGAAGAGTTAAAGACAGAGAACCCAGTGATGCTACCACTATCAGAATCTTCTTTTACAACTTTAATAAAACTAAATTCAATCTCTTCCAAATCCGCAAAATTAGTAACCTTAGACAAAACATAAGAAATTGCCTTAGTATCAGTAGCAAATGAAATAACATTATCACTAACTAAATTGTAATTCCTATTATTCACCTCTATTCCTTCTGCAATTGATGAATCCAAAACTTCCATAAAATAAGCATCTTCTATACCTTCCAGCTTTGAGTTCAAACTACGCTTCACAATTGAGAACTTTTTACTAGAACTGTCCAGATTTAGAACCTCAACATTATAAAATTCACTCTCAACAACCAAAGGTGTCTCTTTCAAAATAGCAGCCGTTTCCTTCATGCTTTTTTCCAGATCTTTTTCGCTAATAACTTCATCAATTTCCAGAATTGATTTTCTTTGCTTTTCTTCACTTAATTCCTCTCTTCTTTTTTTCTCGTCTAAAATTGTTAAATACTCAGGAACCCCTTTTTCAATAACTCCAAGTCTAACTCTAGAAGATTCAATTTTTTTCTCCAAATCTTCTCGTGTTAAATCTTGATCCTTCAGATTCAAAGAACTAATTCTAATACTTTCAATTTCCTTTTTTGCATTTTCAATTTCCTTATCAAGTCCCAACAACTTAAACAACATATCCTCAGACTCACTAAAACCCCCAACTGCATCAACCCTTTCAACCAGATTATCAATTTCAGATAAGAAAGAATCAACTTTCCCCCTAAGCTGCGGATTCAATCCACTATTCAAATCAGCATCATCAAACAAACTAATCCCTTCGACCTCTCTAGACATGCTTCCTTCATTCCCGGCATCATCCACTGCAGAAACTCTATAATAATAAGTTGTCCCATCTTCTACAGAAGTATCAACAAAATCCGTATCATCTGTTTCCTCATAATAATCCATATAATCTTCATTTGAAAGTTCAGATCGATAAATTCTATAATCACTAGCATCTTCTACCGGCTCCCAATCTAATTCAATCCTACCTTCCTTACTAATTGCTTTGATTTCCGCAACCAATCTCGGCTCAACAAAATCATATGAGAAATAAGCACCCTCAACAACATCAGTCCCCAATCTTCCCTCTAAATCATTCGCTCTAAACTTAAATGACAAAACACCTTCTTCTAAATTATCAGGCATAACAATCTTTCCTATCCAACTCATTCCAGCGCCTGTTACAACCAGGTCATTATAACTAACACCATTAAAAGAATATTGAACTATCGGAATACTCGAAACATATTTAGAAGTCTCCACCCCCACTTCAAGTTCATTATCATTTATGGGCTCTGACTTATCCAAATGAATTTTAGCTGAAATTAAAGAATTAACTCTCAAAGCTACCTCAAATTCTTCAGGATCAGGGTCATTATCATCAACTTTACATTTTATATAATAATAATATGTTCCATCCTCCAAATCATAGAAACTCTTTTCGTGGCTCGTTCCACCATTCACATCAAATAAATTAGACATAATACTATAACTATCTCCTGAATCCATCGAGTATCTACAGATTGTTCTATTGTCTGTTGTAATTTTCATCATTGCAGAATTATAGTCAACAGTTCTCTCAAAATATCCACCTTCATCAAAATTATAATGTATTGTAAATGACTGATCCTTAGCACTCCCAAAAGCCAAAGTCGCAACTAACAAAAATACCAAGATCATTATTGATCCTATCCTTCTCATTTTAGTCTTTATCCCCTTTACAATCGAGCCCTACTTGCCCAAATAATCTGGGGGAGTTATCGACTTTTTCACCTAATTGTCTGCCCATACTTAATTTCATTTTAACCTCCTCAATTTCTCCCTATAAACTCTCTTTTCTCTTCTAACTTTGAAAAACATCATTGCAACAAATACAATAAGAACAAAATACAAGAGCGGTAAGAAAGAAAAACTTCTTCCTGTAACATCTATCGCAGAGCTCGCTTCAAATGTTCTCTTCCCATCATAATAAACTCTACCACTAATCACATACCTTCCTTCTTTCTGTGGAGTAAAATACATTAAAAATTTCTCAACACTCCCCTGATCCACAATTAATTCTTCACTCTCAAACACTTGAACAATCTGACCATTATATGTAGCCTTCCCCTTAAACCTGGCTTTAACGTCTTTTTCTCCCGTATTCTTAAAACTAGCTTCAAACGGAACCGTCTCTTTTGTCTTAACATCTCTTTTAGATAAAATACTCTGCAAAATTCCCTGAGACTTCAATGCACCCTCGGCTAAAATATCAAATGTCAAAAGACTACTCTGCAAACAATCCGGCAAAGACAAATCTCCCCAATACTGACCCAATTCAAAATCAGTAGAATCAATTCTAAATTCTATGTCCCGGTCAATAGTTGGTAGAATACTCTCCCCAATAAAATTTTCCTTACTAACAAGGTCAATCTGTTCAGAGTCCCAGATATCAAACAAAACTTCTGGACTAAGTCTTACATTCCCCTTATTCAAAACATTCATTCTTAAAACAACATCATCACCAACTTCCGCAGAAGAAACTTCAAAGTTCTTTGCAAAACAAGCTTTCGACTCAACATCTGTAACACTTATAGTTATTGCCAAATCCAAAGTAGATTTAATCTTTCCAACAGCGTGGTCTTCAACACTCTCAGCAATAGACTCCGTAAACACCTTCATGAAACCAGTATAATTTCCATTAGGCGTATCTGATGGTGGAATAATTGAAATTTTCAAATACTTTAACTCATTCTTAGAAACCGCAAAAGTTTCCTCCGGATAAGTCAACCACTCCGCAATATTCCCACGAGCTTCCAGCCTCACATCAACTGGCTGCTCACTATCCGCAGAAATGGCAATATAGTCCTCTGCATAACCAGAACGCATTACATCCTCAAAATTCAACACCGCAGGACTAACCCCAATGTTAACCGCACTCACAAAAGAAAAAGTATGAATTAAAATTACCATTAAGACTAAAGTACGAACTAAATTATTATTTCTTTTTTTCATTATTATTTCCATCCAGACCCTAAACCTTTTTCCCCGTTGAAAGTTTTCCAAGGCTTTCACCCTGTCTGAAAAAAGTTTTCCCATACACCGAAGCGAATGGTTAATTTTAGCCCCCAAGCTATTTTGTTTTTTATGAGTTCTTCGATATCAGACTTTCGTCATTGACATCAATGATGTTTTTTGTGAGTACAGCAATAAGTTTTTCAAGTCGCCCCTTATTTTAGAGCGACTCTTTTCCCCTATAGCCGTTATTTGTTTTCGTGAGTATAAAGGGCATCCGAAGATGCCCAAGGTATCAAAAGTGTGCGAGACACTTCAGTTATTTATAGACTCTGTAATCCGTCACCTCTAACTTTTTACCCAGTCTGCGATTTGTGTTTGTTTGCGAATATGAATGGGCTCCTTAGAGCCCGTAATCATAAAAAAAAGAAAAAAGTTAAACTAAAAATAAAAATAACCTTAATCTAATTCCACGAAAAAGTAATAGTCTTTTGTATCACTATTACCATGCCCATCTTCTAATACAAGCATCTCAAAATCATGTGACTTATTGTCATACCCTGTTGCGTCGTTTTCTAAAATAGAAGCAAACACAGCAGCTTCACCATCCCACAATAAAAGCTCTTCGAAACTTGAACCACTTGTCCCTGTACTATCATAAACATTTGTACTTGAACAACTATCCAATGTAGACCCCGCAATGATATGTGATCCCGCAGTCCCTACAAAAGTTTCATCAACACCGTCTGTTCCTGTCGCTTGATATGCTGTCTCCAATGCTGTTATGTTCGCAGCACTCGCACAAGCAATATTTGACCAATCAACAGTTTGATTTACCGATGCCAAAACCTTCCCTGATGGATTTGCAGCAGACCAATTATACATAACTTTTCCAGCCGCATCAGATAGCTCAATTGCACCTGAAACATTACCGAAAAAACCAGTCCAAGTTTGAGTAGTCGTTGACCCTGAGATTACTAATTCTGTAACGTTCCCCGCCAAAGCAGGAGTTGAAGTCGCAGCAGTAATAGCAGCAGTTGTTGAATTTTCAACATCAACAGTTGAAGCACCATTAACAGCTAAAGCAAAGCTCGCACTAAGCAGAACACTCATAATCATTACAGCAAATAAATATATTTTTTTCATTTTCCCCCAGATTCCCCCTTTTTAACTCTATGTTTTAACTTTGTTCCCCTTTAGCTCTAACAATCTCTCCCAAGATATTCTCAGGGTCATACAATGGCAAAATAGAATCTAACGAAAGCGTAGATAGATTGCCCTTCGTAATGAAGGAGCAATCTATCTGCTTGTCAAGTGTCTTGATAAATGAGTTTACTTTCTGTTTCACCTCTTTTGACCCAGAAAGAACCAGAACCCGCGTTAACGAATTCTCCTCTAAATAAACACCCTCTATTTTACCCAAGTATTCATCCAACTTCCAAAACAACTTTTCTATTGGATAATGTAATGTTGAATCCGCAACCATCCAGATATTCAATATCGCTTTGTGATGTGCGGTTAAGTATAATAGTTTCTTCTCAGCAACGTCTTTCGTTAAAATACTCAGTTGCGCCATCTCCTGAGTAAGACTATAAACATTTCTGGGCTTGCCTTTTTCAGCAGCCCCAGTTCTCGTTTTATATATAATCCCAGAAACTTCCAAAAGTTTCAACTGCTGGCTCACGTATGAGACCGTTGTTGATAATTGTTCAGATAATTCGATTGGAGACGAAGGTTTCTTCGCCAAAATCGTTAATATCTCCCACCTCTTTTCGCCCAGGAACAAATCTATGTTCATTATAACCTCTATATCAAGTACAGACCGAAATACTATTTAAACGTTTTGTTTATTTTGTTAAAAAGAACACTTAATTAAACATGCTTTTATCGACCATATTTTACTAAATTTACAAGAATACTTTATTTATTAATCTTTTTATAAAAACAGAGTAAAAACACTAAAAACAAATTAATAATATTAAACTAAACTGATAATATAATATAATTAACTAATTACTAAAATAGATGGCTAAAAATGACCATTTACCGACGATATAAAAAAAAAAGGCCGCTAAGAAATTCAAATAAATGGGAATACAAAAATAAAAAAATGCTGCGATCACCAATAATACACATGCCCGCATCGCAGATGATAATTCAATTTGTCTGCTGGGTGGGCTTTTATATCAGCGCCATTCCAAAAAACAAAAAGCTGAGATGAATTCCCGGGAGGGAATCACAAAAATTCCTCAGAATTTTTGCAATAATAATAACAAATCAATTCAAAATAAAACTAAAATCAAGAAAAAAACTACTTTTTTCCTTCAACAACTTTCTTCTTGGCAACTTTCTTTTCAACAACTTTCTGCTCTTCAACAACTTTTTCTTCAGAAACTTCCTTGTTTTTTTTAGCAACCTTAGCGTCAACTTCTTCCAGAATCTTAGCCTTTTTTTCAGCAGCCTTAGCCTTAACTTCATTCATTACCTTAACCTTGTGGGAATCATCAATTGTATGCCCAGCCGCAGCAGCATCAGCCGCATTACTATAAATATTAATTCCAATCTGCTCAGAAGCTTCCTTGAAAGAATCAATTCCCTTTATGATCTTTCTCGTATTTTTCGAAGTAACAGCTTTCATTAAATTTGCCATTTCAACCTGAATGTTATTTAGAATCGTAGAATCAATTTTATCCTTATACTCCTCAATCATCTTTGCAGTAGACTGCATTATACTCATAGCTTCATTTGTAGCTAAAATTAAATCCCTCTTTGCCTCATCTTCAGCTTTATGATCTTTAGAATCTTTAATCATTTTTTCTATTTCTTCTTGAGTCAAACTTCCACCAGTAACAGTAATCTTTTGTTCCTTACCCGTACCTAAATCTTTAGCAGAAACTTCAACAATCCCATCAGCATTAATATCAAAAGAAACTTCAATCTTAGCATGTCCTCTAGGCGCAGGAAGTAATCCGTCTAAAACAAATTCTCCTAACGATTGATTGTCCGCAGCAAATTCTCTTTCACCTTGCAAAATATTAATAGTAACCGATGTTTGACCATCTTCAGTTGTGACATAAACATCACTCTTTCGAGTTGGAATAGTAGTATTTCTTTCGATCAAAGTTGATTTTAATCCACCCTGAGTTTCAATACCTAAAGTTAACGAAGTAACATCTAACAATAAAACATCTGAAATCTCACCTGAAATAATAGCGCCCTGAATAACAGCACCAATTGAAACAGCTTCATCTGGGTTAACAGAATGATCAGGCGCCATCCCAGTCATTTCTTCAACTAGTTGTCTTACTTTCGGAATTCGAGTACTTCCACCAACTAAAATAACTTTGTCAATTTTAGGGTTCTTAGCATCTTTCAAAGCTTGTTTAACTGGCTCTCTTAACTTTTCAAAAATAGGAGCACAAATTTTTTCAAAATGAGCTCTAGTTAAAGTAACATCTAGGTGCTTTGGCTCATCATTTACAGTAACAATATATGGAATTGCAATTTTTACTTCATCTTTAGAAGATAATTCAATCTTAGCATTTTCAGCAGCTTCCTTCAATTTTTGAACAGCAACAATATCTGATTTTAAATCAAAATCATTTTCTTTTTTGAATTCTTCAGCTAAGAAGTCCATTAAAGTATTATCAACGTCGTCTCCACCTAAGTAGTTATTACCACTCGTTGACTTAACTTCAAACATTCCTTCTCCAAGCTCCAAAATTGAAACATCAAACGTTCCTCCACCAAAATCAAAAACTAAAATAGTATGATCGTCTGCCTTATCTAATCCATAAGCTAAAGCAGCAGCAGTTGGCTCGTTAACAATTCTCTTAACATTCAATCCAGCAAGAATTCCAGCATCCTTAGTTGCATTTCTTTGAGCATCTCCAAAATATGCAGGAACAGTAACAACAGCATCAGTAACTTCTTCGCCTAAGTATTCTTCAGCATCTTTCTTTAATTTCTTTAAGATCATAGCAGAAATTTGTTCTGGAGAATATTCTTTATCCTGAACTTTAGTCATAGTCTTAGTACCCATTAATCTTTTGATACTTCGAATAGTTCCTTCGGGGTTAGCAGCAGCTCCTCTCTTAGCAACGTCACCAACAACAATATCTGATCCAGTAATTGAAACTACGCTAGGAGTAGTATTAGTTCCTTCAGTATTTTTAATAATTTTTGACTTTCCCCCCTCCATAACGCTAACTGCAGAGAATGTTGTTCCGAGGTCAATTCCTATTGTCTTACTCATTTTTTCATTACCTTCGATATTTTAACTTTTGATGCCCTTAAAAGCCTTTTGTTTAGCAAAAATCCCTTTTGAACAACTTCCATAATTTCACCCTCTTCCCCACCTTCAACCTGAGCAATTACTTCATGAACATTCGCATCATATACACAATCAGTATTAATCACTTCAACACCTTGGTTTTCCAAAACCTTAAACAACTCATTGTAAATCATCTCAACACCCTTATCCTTATTATACTTCAAAGCCAGCTCAAAATGATCCAGAACAGGCAAGACATTTGTAATCAATTTAGCATTCGCCGTATCAATTAAATCCGACTTATCCTTCTCCATTCTCTTCCTAGAATTCTCAAGCTCAGCCTGCATCTTCTGAATCTTAACAATATATCCAGCCTCAGTCATTTCTGTTTTATTTTCTTCCATAATCAAGAGTAGCAAAATCGGCTTATAAGAGTTACGGCCACAAAACCGCAGAACGATAATCTCTAGTCACAAATCGGGAGATTCATTATTAATATTTTCTTAAAAATAAACTTTCAAAAAAAACAAAACACCTAGCAGCTAGAACAAATTTCACAAATAAAAAAAACAATACCGCCAAGAACCAGAAACAACCACAAAACCAAATAATAAAATCATCACAAATAATAGGGATTAAAATGGGCAGGTGGGCACAACCAAAAAAAACGCACCAGACCACCAAAAACACACCCTCCATGCACGCACCACAGGTGATAATTCAACTCGTCATACTGGGTGGGTGAGAATCTTCTAAAAGTTCCAATAAATCTCAAATGCCAGAGATTTAAAGAAGCTTTTACAGAGTTCGAATATTGAATATCAGCGCCATTCCCAAAAACAAAAAACTGAGATGAATTCAGGGGTGGGAATAAAAAAAATTCCTCAGAATTTTTGCAATTATAACCAGAATAAATATAAAAATTAATCTCTTCACCAATCCCCCTTAAATTTATAAACGGAAAAACAAATAAAGTAATATGGAAAACTTTACATTTTTTAATAAAACAAAAATTCTATTTGGTAAAAACGCCGAAGATGCACTTGGAACAGAACTAAAACTACTGGGCGCAAAAAAAATATTAATTCATTATGGAACGAATAGAATCAAAGAATCAGGGCTCTTTGAAAAAGTAGTTCAAAACATCACAAAAGAGAGTATTTCCTTCGTTGAACTAGGCGGTGTAGTTGCAAACCCTAGACTTTCAACGGTACGAGAAGGTATAGATATAATCCGAACAGAAGGTATTGATTTTATCTTAGCTATTGGGGGCGGAAGTGTAATAGATTCGGCAAAAGCAATAGCAGCAGGAGTAGAATACGACGGAGATGTCTGGGATTTCTATGAGGGAAAAGCTATTCTGAAAAAAGCCATGCCCATCGCGACAATCCTTACTATTCCAGCAGCAGGAAGTGAAGCAAGTGAAGCAACAGTTTTAACAGATGAAATAAATAAGAGAAAAAAAGCATTTGCTTCTCCAAAATTGCAACCAAGATTTTCCATCCTCAACCCAGAATTAACATTAACATTACCAGACTATCAAACTGCCTGCGGGGCAACAGATATGCTAGCTCATGTGTTTGAAAGATACTTCGTAAAAGAAACAAGTGTGGACATTACGGACCAACTATGCCTAGCACACATAAAAAGCATTATCAAGAATGCTAAACTATTACTAAAAAACCCGGACAATTATAATTATCGTGCAGAAATAATGCTTGCAGGATACATCGCTCATAATGGCTGGTTAAATGTTGGTCGAGGTGCCGGAGATTGGTCAAGCCACGCAATCGAGCACGAACTAAGCGCAGAATATGACATTGCACACGGAGCCGGATTGGCAATAATATTCCCAGCCTGGATGAAATATGTTTACAAAGAAAATATAAACAAATTCCTCTTATTAGGAAAGGAAGTGTTTGAAATAACTACTCCAGGAGAAGAAGGTGTTATTGAGACAATTAATCAACTAAAACTATTTTATCAAGAAATTGGAATGCCAACAAGAATGAAAGATATCAATATTAACAACCCAGACATTCAAAAAATGGCAGAACATGCGGTTGGAAACAGCCAAATGGGAAACTTCAAAACACTAAAGAAACAAGACATTGAAGAAATCTACAAACTAGCCCTATAATAATTGACAACATTTATTCTGTAAAAAAATCCTATCTTTTTTATGACACTTCGACATAAATAATTATTCTACATAACGAAATCTTTAGTCAGTTGCAAACTTATCCGCCCCTCTAATCCTATTAAATATTACAACCACCAAAAACAAACACCCTCCATGCACGCACCACAGGTGATAATTCAACTCGTCATACTGGGTGGGTGAGAATCTTCTAAAAGTTCCAATAAATCTCAAATGCCAGAGATTTAAAGAAGCTTTTACGGAGTTCGAATATTGAATATCAGCGCCATTCCACGAAAAAAAAGCTGAGATGAATTACGGGAGGGAATAACAAAAATTCCTAAAGAATTTTTGCAATAATTAAAAACACCCCCTCCCAAAATCTTATAAACACAAATTTTGATATATCCTTATGACAATCAAAATTAAAGGACACGAAATAGAAGAACCAAAAATCGTAAATTCATTTGGCCGAAGAGCCGTGCAAATGCAAAACCATATTATAGCAACGCTAAAAAAATTAGGCCTTTCATCTGACCACATAGACATTGAAATGATTAAATTCACAACAATGAAAAAGCCAGCATCTGCAGAATGGTACTTCCAAGGACGAAACTTCAAATATACATATGGGCAAATGCCAAGGTTCGTAGATAACATATACGTAATAGATAAAATTCTAGAGATTGAAGTTGAAAAATTTCTAAACAAAGAAATCACATTAGACGAATTCGCAAGAGAATTCTCAGAAGAATACGACCATTCAGATCAACTAACAGAAGCAAGAAAAACTCTAGGCGTAGATCCCGAAGAAAAAGACTTTGATGTAATAAACAAAAGCTACAAAAAACTAGCAAGGACACATCATCCAGATATGGCCGGCGGAGACCACGAAATGTTCCAAAAAATTAATGCAGCACATAAATTAATTCAAAAAGAATTAAATTAAAAAACTCTACACTTCTTAAAAATATTTTTTACTATCAAATAGATATATTGTATCCTCAAAAATCAAATATATTCTCTCATGAAATAATTGATATAATTCTATCATGCATTCGCGCTGCGTGCAAATATTAATTTATTTAATAGAGAAATATTAATATTATTAACAAAAAAACCAAACTCCATATAGAAACCAGATAATTCAATTTGTTCATCGTTGGGGTTCCGGTCGGGGTTCGGGATGGAAGGAAAAATATCATAAAAAACCAATAAATCTTTGCCACAAAAACAAAACTCCCACCCAAACCCATTTTGATTTAATTTTTATTTAGACTAGGCATTTTCTTCCGTTGCGTAGTGCTTTTACGCGAGGAAGGAAATAACGAAGTATAAATGAAAAGTAAACAAAACACAACCCCTACTGCAACTCTACATAAAAGAAGTACGTCGTCGCATCAGTATCAGTATCATGCCCATCCTCTAAAACCAACATCTCAAAATCATGGTCCTTCCCATCAAACCCATCAACACTAGCCTCTTCCAACAACGAAGTAAAAACAACATCCTCTCCGTCCCACAAAAGAACTTCCTCAAAATGATCATTAACACCAACACCAGTCGAATCGTAAATCTTAGTGCTCATACACTCCCCTTGAGTAAACTGAATATTATTAGTAAAAAACTCATCATGCTCATTTGCATAACTAAAAGTCTCATTAACCCCATCAACATCATCATATGCAATACTAAAATTATTCTCAAGCCAAGTTCCATTATTAACCCAATTAAAACATTCAATTGATTCCCAAGAAACACTCCCAAGTCGAGACGCATAAATTTCACCTTCAGGATCAGCAACAGACCAATTATACATAACATTATCCGCAGCATCTGAGAGCTGAATGGTTCCACTCACATTACCAAAATAACCTTGCCATGTTTGAGTAACAGATACACCAAAAATATTCAATTCTGTTACATTTCCTGCTTGAGCAGCAACAGAAGTCGCACTGTCAGGAGTTGCTGTAACAGAACTCTCAACATTAACAGTTGATGCTCCAAAAGGCTGAACCGCAGCAGCAAAGCTAAAAGAAATCACTAAAAATACCATAGTTAACAAAACTTTGCCGATTCTCCTCATCTTCCCCAATAAAAGATAGCAAAAATACTTTATTAATATGCCGTATATACAGTGAGGATGGGACCTAACAAACATTCACCCTATACTTACCTATGACTGTTCACTTACTGTTCACCATATACTACCTTCTACTCCCACCAAAAATCCAAATCAATATTTGCCCCTGACAGAGTCAATAATTAAATTGCCTTAATAACTGAGCTTGCGAAGTCATACTTATGCCCTAACTAAAAACTAAAAACTCAAAGTTATCCTTCAAAAAATGAAACCTAAAAAAACCTATTAAACAACAAGAACCTCTTATCATCATGACTAAAGATTCCAACTTCAAAGTTCATAGAGATAAAGACATTGATAAATTTCGTTATAACTCTGTTAAAAAAGGAATTCAACAAAATAAAACCTTATTCGGAAAACAACTAAAAAAGATAAATGTCTTCATCTGCGACAACGAAGAGGAATTCAAAAAGCATTCGAAATATTACTATTTCCCCCACGGAGCAGGAACCTGTTTAAGAAATGGAGACGTAATAGTAAGGTCAGTAGAATTCCTTAACTATCCAAACGAATACAAATACTATTATGAAAATTTAATATCTCATGAAATAAATCACTCCTTTTGGAGGCAATTCTACAAAATCCCAAAACCCCTCTGGCTAGATGAAGCTATTGCAACTATTATAGAAGGAAGATTATACTATGATAATGAAAACGACTTCTACAACCTTCAAAGAACAAAAGCAACAATAAAAAAACTGAACTTGAATGAATCATGTCTAAAATATAGATACATGGAAAAAGACCTTGACTCCACAGAAAAAGTCAGACTATTTTACTCTGTATGGGGACACTTCGCAGAATTCATCTCTAACAAAAATCCCAGATTACTAATTAAATTTATGAATGATTACTCTAGAAACCCAACAAAGGAAAACTACCACAAACAATTCACAAAACACTTTAAAGATTCAATCAAAAACAAATTCTCTAATTTCCTAAAATAACCCCTGCCCCGATTTTGATTTACTTTTTATTTAGACAAGGCATTTTCTTCCGTTGTGTACCTTCCCGTACACGAGGAAGGAAATAACGAAGTATAAATGAAAAGAAAACAAAATCTATTCCAACAACCAGACTTTGAGTTTATACCCCGCAACCTCAATAATCTTGGGATTCCTCTTGCCATTGGCATGTAAAAAACGCATTACCTTATCACCAATAATTAATTTATTGTCAAATGCATCAACAAGCTTTCTATTTACGAGCGCAAACTTTTTCAATAAACTCATCTTCTTCTCAAAATATCCCTTGTTTAGAACCACCGTTAAATCATCACCTAAAATCTCTCCAAACTTCCGAAGAGCTTGAGACAAATTATACATCTTATATTCTGGACTAACACCATTAACCCCATAAAAAACAACATAGCCTAAATTTTCACCAACTTGATTAAATCTAAAACCATACTTAGAAACAATGCCATGATAACTTTCAACTCCCTGCTTAGATTTAATAAAAACCATGTATACATCCTTCTTAGCTGAGATATTTTCAAATTTATTCTCCTGAACCCTCATCTTCCTACCTTGCCCTCCAGTCTGCAGTCCGCGGTCTGCAGTTTTCATTTTATAATCCACCTCATCTCTAATCCCCATCTCTACACCAGCCATCCTATCCAGTCGCTCTCTTCTTTTTCTACTAAAGAAATACCCATAGATTAAAAGAATAACAAAAAAGAACACAATAAATAAACTAAAAATTTTAATATCTCCCTCCTCCAAAATTGCCGCACCAGTCAAGGGCACATTAAGAAAGTTTTTTCCTTCTGATGTAATATTATATGCCCCTGAATATCCAACAGGATATAAATATTCAAGAGAATATAAATAACTCTCACCTAAACCTAAAGTCAAATTAATTAAAAGCTCAGTAGAATTCTCCCCATCTAAATAGACACTAATTCCCCCAATATATGGCACATTACCTATATTAGAAAACTTCAAATCATTATCAATAACTTCCATATCAACCGCTTCGTAACCCTCTACAAAAATTGGAACACTTGAAAAGATATTCCCATAATAAGCATTCAAATAAATAGTACCCTTCCTAGTCGTTCCAGAAAAAGAATAATTCTCCCAAACAGAACTATTCACCTCTTTTTGAAAAATTAGTTTGTTCTCAGCATCATAAAATTTAGCAATAATAGACTCATTTTCAATTAAGGTTTCAATCTGATTCAAAAGCTCCAAAGAAAAAGACAAATTATAAGGTGGCTGAAAACTATCCACTGCCTTGATAGAAATTGATGAAGGTTTAGAATTTACAACTAAAATTTCTTCTACACGTCCCGAATTAATAACATCCTCATTAGAGTCTAATTCTTCAACAAGTATAGAAAATAAATACTCTTTAGGAGACGCCTCTTCCTTAAATTCATAATCAAAAGAAAAACTACCGTCCAGAACCTCAACCAGCTTGTCAGTCAAGCTTCCAATCTTTACTTTCGCAACGCCAGAATACCAATCTCCATTAGCCTTTTTAGCAGTTCCTGTAACATTTAGAACCTCTAAAGGAAAAAAACTCTTTCCACTAATCTCATATTCAATAATAACCTTATTACTAACGGTAAAATCCTCACTAACATCCTCATTATTCAAAAACTGAACTTCAAATTGACAACCCCCCTCTTCTAGAACCGGAAATTCCAGAGTAAAATTTTTCCTATTGTTATCTAAAAAAATATACCGTTTGTCTACTAAAGTCTTATCGTTGTCGCAATTCAAATAACTCTCCACAAAATCAGAAACCTCTTTAGTATTACTAACAGAGAAAGATAACTCAACCCTATCCCCAACACTATATTTAGAATCAAAATCATCTTCAATCACAACAGCGGAGCTAACGACTGGAACAATTAATAACAATACCAATAATACCCCAAATAATACCCCCACTTTCATAGAGAATAAAACTCAAAATTGTTTATAATAATTTGTATAGAATCAGAGGAAACAGTAAAAATTTGACTAAACGCCCAATAGTATTTAGATTGATAATTCCCATACAAAATTTCGTTAAATTCTTTTCCAATTAATTTAACCTGATTGGAATTTTGGCTAAACAAAGTTTACTTTGTTTTCCCATAAGCCAAAGTGAATGGTTTTTAGCCATATTCCAAAAGTGAATGGCTAATACAAAATTTCGTTAAAACTTTCCCCCGACATATTTACATTGAAAACTTTACCAAGGGTTTTCAATTGCCTGTAAAATTGTCCACCCGACGGCTTTACATTGAAAATTTTTCCAAGGGTTTTCAATTGTCTGTAAAGTTGTCCACAAAGGTTTTAACCTGCCTGAAATTTTGGCACCCTAAATAAAATGTAACGACTAAGACATTTTATTTCTCCCATATTCAGGATGCGAATGGCAACCCCTCTTAAACCCAAGCGAATAGTGCCTTCTTATGGACCCAGATTATAGGGAACAATCCTCGGTCCCAATAAGTCTCAATTGAGTATCTATAATTAAATCATTTATGCACGCAGCGCGAACGAATAATTCAGAATGTGTTGGCAATAATTAGGGCGGGCAACCACCAGTTG
>JAQICZ010000017.1 GCA_027858295.1 Nanobdellota archaeon
ACTTGTGGCTGCCCACCCCAGTTGTTACCAAAACATTTTTAATTATTGCCACTGGCAGGGGCAAATATTGTTTGGATTTTTGGGGTGCTTTATTTAATGGAACAATTGATACTTATTAGAATCAAGTATTGTCCTCTATAATCTGGATCCATAAGAAGGCACCATTCGCTTGGGTTTATGAGGAATTGCCATTCGCATCCTGGATATGGGAAAATAAAATGTCTTAGTCGCTACATTTTATTTAGGGTGCCAAAATTTCAGACAGGTTAAAACCCTTGTGGACAAATTTACAGGCAATTGAAAACCCTTGGTAAAGTTTTCAATGTAAATATGTCGGGGGAAAGTTTTAACGAAATTTTTTATGGGAGTTATCGATTTAAATATCTGGTTGGGTTTATTCGTGGGGGATTGAGATTTAAGGGGTTAATGTTTTAAAGTTCTTTTCGGTTTGTTTATTATGGTTGATAAGAAAAAAAAGATTAAATTTCCTAAATTTATTTTAATTTTGAATGGACCTTCTTGTGCTGGGAAGACAACTGTTCGTAGAGAATTTACTTCAAAATATGGAAGGATTTTTGCTCCGAAAGGGGATGTTATTAAGTGGATGATATCTGATTATGAGGGTTCTAAAGATAGGGCTAAGGTAGTTAATATGGTTGGTGGTTTAATTGAAGGTGCGATTAAAGAAGGATTTTCAGTGGTTCATGATTGGTCAATTACAGATATACAAAGAGTTGAACTGAAATCTTTAGCAGTCAAATATAAGTTGGCTTTTATTGAAGTAAATATTGAGGCTGATTTTGAGACTATTTCTGATAGATTTGATGTGAGAATTGAGGAAGCTAGGAATGGCGCCAAGATTTCAATGACCGACCCATTTGTTATGAGAGGTTTTTACGACGAATATATGAAATCTAAAGACAACTCATTACCTACTTTTGATTCTAGGAAGGATTCTGCTGAACAAATTGTTAAGAAAATCATTTCCCTTATTAGGAGCTCTTAATTTGGGTGTTATCTCTTCTTAGAGCTACAAAATACTTAAAAAGAGGTGTTTATTCTTTGTGTTATGGATGGGAATTATAGTAAAATTTTAGAGAAGGTGGCTAGTATTTCAGGGATTGAGCATGAGGAGATTGAGAGAAGAGTTGAAGCTAAGAGGGCTAAATTATCTGGTTTGATTTCTAAAGAGGGGGCTTTGCAGGTGATTGCTGCTGAATTAGGTATTTCTTTTGATAACGAAAAATTGAAGATTGACGAATTACTTCCTGGGATGAGAAAGGTTAATTTTACAGGTAAGGTTATTACGATGTATCCAATTAGAGAATTTACGACTAAGTCAGGGGATAAAGGAAAAGTTGCTAATATCGTTTTAGCTGATGACACTTCTAATATTAGGGTTGTTCTTTGGGATACTAATCATATTGCACTTCTTGAGTCAGGCGATGTTAAGGAGGGAGTTGTTGTTGAAATTGGCTCTGGTGGAATGAGGGAGAATGAAGTTCACTTGGGAAGTTTTGCTGATTTTAAAATAAGCTCTGAGACTTTTGATACTGTTCAAACTGAAAAGCCTGTTAAGGAAAAGACTATTGAGGCTTATTCTCCTGCAGACACTGTGAGTACTCGGGCTTTCATTGTTCAAGCATTTGATCCAAGATTTTATGATGCTAATCCAACTACTGGCAAAAAAATAACTGAAGAAGAGCTTGCAAGTGGTGCTCCTGTTGAGAAGAGAGCGATTTTGAATGTTGTTATTGATGATGGCACTGATAATATTAGAGGTGTAATGTTTCATGATATGGTTCAGAAAATGGGTCTTGTTGAATATGAAGATGCTGAGAAGTTAGCTGCCCAAAAGAATGCGTTGATTGGTAAAGAGTTCGTTTTTGGTGGGGTTGTTAAGAGAAATTCTTATTTTAATAATTATGAGTTGGTTGTTAATTCTATTGATGAGGTGGATCTTGACAAACTAATTGCTTCTCTTGAGTAATTTTGTTTCTTTTCTATCCATACTTTGTTATTTTCTCACTCGTGTACGGGAAGTACACAACGTAAGAAAATGCCTCGTCTGAATAAAAAATAAATCAAAATTGGGGCAATATTATTAAAGTTCTTTTTATTTAGATTCTTATGAAAAGGGGATTTAAGATATTTTTAATATTTTTGATGATTGCATTAATTATTGGGACTTTTTTTATTTTTCAGTATACGGGAATTAAAAAGGGTGGAAAAAACAAAGTTGAGAATGTAGATAGACAATTGAAGGCAGAAATAGACCAATTGTTTGCTGATGAAGGGAGGACTATCGCAGTGAGAGATTCTGATGGAAAAATCTAGAGAGCAAGTCCTGAATGTTTAAGTGAATAAGTTAACGATTTAACTATTATTTTCATTTTGTTAACATTATTAAAGTTATTTTTGTTGGTTTATTTATGGAGAATAAATTTTCGGGGGTAGGATTTTTTATTTTAGCTTTTGTTTTATTTTTTGTAGGCAATCTAGCCAATAGTGGTTATTCTATTCTTATTCTTATTTTCTTGTTGATTATTGCTTCTGTAGTGTTTTCAATTAGGTCATTGGTTAAAAGAGAAAATAAGAAGTGGATTCCAATCGTCATTTTGGTTATTTCTGGTTTATCGATATTATGGGCAATTTTGGTATTTTTTACTGATTTCTAATATAGGCCCTTTCCTCTGATTGTTCTATTTTGATTTTGGAGTGTTCGAGAAAAGTTTTAGATATGTTTTTCAATGATATTTTCTTTTAGTTAATATGTTATTTTGGACGCATTTAATTGTTGGTTTGTTTGGGGTGCTTTTGTATATGCCGTATGTTGATAATAAGATTTTGTTTGTTATTGTGGCTTTGTTTGCTGCGATTTTTCCTGATATTGATAGTCATACTTCAAAGTTAGGAAGACATGGAATGTCTAAGATTATTACTGCGTTTGCTAAGCATAGGGGATTTTTTCATAGTCTTTTGTTTGGTGGATTTGTTTATTTGTTATTGTGGAATTTCGGGTTTAAGGCAGCGGCTTTTGCTTTTGCTTTTGGTTATGTGATTCATTTGTTTTTAGATTGCTTAACTGCTCGAGGGATTAGGATGTTTTATCCGTTTAAATTTAGAATTAGAGGGTTTGTTCGGAGTGGAAAGTTGACGGAGTTGATTATATTGTTGGTATTTTTGGTGTTGGATGTGTTTTTGATTGTGGCTAGGTTGGTTTTATAGATTGCAATATATAGGTGATATAACATTAAGGGATAAAGTACCAATGGCATGACCCGATAGAGGAATATGGGCCTCGTTTTTGGCAATTATTGATATTAAGGCATCTGCTCAACTTGTGGCTGCCCGCCTTCATTGTTGCCAAAACATTTTTAATTATCCCTCGCGGGACGTGTATTTGGGGTTTGATGCTTGATTGTTTTTATTTTTTAATAATATAGTTGGGATTTAGTTTTGCCAAGTATTGCCCAAGTATAATCTGGGGGGTATCGATTAAAATATCTAATTGGGATTTTGTAGCCTGTTGTATTTCTTAGTAGTACTCTAATTTAGTATATGTAGTTAGCTATCGGCAGTTAGCGGTTTCTTGTGAAGTGTATGATAAATTGATATAAAACTTATAAAGACAATTTTATTTTATTTCTTATGGTTGTAAAAAAAGATGCGGATGATATTAAGAAGGCTGTTCTTGATGATGAAGTTGTTTCTGAAGAAGTGAAGGTTCCTGCTAAGAAGAAGGTTGCTAAAAAGAAGATTGAGGAAGAAGAAGTCGAGCCGACTTTGGTGGACCTGCCTGGTATTGGACCTGCTGCGGTTGCTAAGTTGGAAGCTGCCGGTATTTATGATTTAATGAGTCTTGCTGTCTTACCTGTTGCAACTTTGTCAGATGGTGCAGGTGTGAGTGAGGCTGTTGCTCGTAAAGCTATTCAAGCTGCGAGGACGATGATGAAATTAGATTTTGTGGATGGAATGGAGTTTGCTAAAAAGCGAGCTAATGTTACATACATTACCACGGGGAGTAAGAACGTAGATTCGCTCCTGGGTGGAAGGGGGATAGAGTCTAAAGCTATTACTGAGGCATTTGGTGCTTTCGGTTCTGGTAAAACTCAAATGGCACTTTCTCTTGCAGTGAATGCTCAACTTTCGGTTGAACAGGGTGGCGCTGCAGGAAAGGCTGTCTATATTGATACGGAAGGAACTTTTAGACCAGATAGAATCAAACAGATGGCTGAAGGCATTGGGGCTAATCCTGAAATGGTTTTGAAAAATATTTTGGTCGCTCGTGCGTTTAATAGTGATCATCAGATTCTTTTGTTAGATAAGATTAGTGAATTGGTTAAGAATGGTGAGCCGATTAAATTGGTGATTGTTGATTCATTGACTGCTCATTTTAGATCTGAATATTCTGGTCGTGGTCAGTTAGCTGAT
The DNA here is from genome assembly GCA_027858295.1 of Nanobdellota archaeon. GTDB lineage: Archaea > Nanobdellota > Nanobdellia > Pacearchaeales > GW2011-AR1 > GW2011-AR1. The sequence continues at coordinate 4,435 of JAQICZ010000017.1, forward strand.
AGGCAACAGAAATTGAACAGATACATGCATAATTTAATGAAGCTTGCGGAGACAAGTAATGTTGCTATTTATGTTACTAATCAAGTTATGAGTAATCCTGCTCAAATGTTTGGGGATCCGACTACTGCTATTGGTGGGAATATTGTTGGTCATGCTTCTACTTATAGAATGTATTTGCGAAGAGCTAAACAAGGTTCTAGAGTTGCTAAGTTAATTGATAGTCCTGATATGCCTGATGGTGAGGCTGTGTATTTTGTGACAACCGCCGGAATAAAAGATAAGGCTTAGGGTTTCTTTTTGACTATTTTGAATTGTTGACATTTTTTGTAATCAGACGATTTACAAAAAATATCAAAACCCAAACTAGTATAAAAATAAATCAAAAAACTCTAGTTAGTGGGTTTTGTTTTAGTTTAAAATTATACTCTATTAGCGTTGTATGAATGAATTGTCTTTTTTGCAAGATTTAACATGTTGTTTAATAGTTCTTTATTTTCAGTGTATGGAATTCTGTAGACATCTTCTGCTTCGTAACAATCCATTTCTTTTTTTATTGGCTTGCCTTCTTTATCTGTGGGACAGACCTCATGATATAGTCGAATTGCAATGACTTTGCAAATATTTCCTTCTAATATTGTAGCACTTGCTCTTTTGAATAGTGCCTCTCTTTCTTCTGGAGGTAATGATGCACTTCTTTCTCTCCAAAGATGAACATCTCCATTTTTTAATAAAATTTTAGCTAAGTCTTTCATATTTGAAAGGATATTCTATAGTTAATAAGAATTTATTTGTTTTTGTATATATTTAGAGAAATAATTTAAAGATTATTGTTAGTCTTTATTTTTGAATTCTATAATGTACTTTTTCTTCTGGTTTAGAATATGAATGGATTTCATCTGGAGAAAACCAAAAATCAATTTCCTGTTGTGATTCTGCAGGATTATCTGTGGCGTGAATTATTGTTATATTTGGTCTATTTGATTTGTTTGCAAGGCTAAATGTGTCGTGAGAGAAGTCTCCTCTAATTGTTCCAGGTGTTGCTTCATCAATGTTTGTTGGTCCCGTTAGTCTTTTAACTGTGTGGACTGCATTATGTCCTTCTAGAACGATTGCAATAATTGGAGAAAATTGCATATCTTGAATTAGACCGTCTACAATATTTTGTCCTACTGGGATGGGGTCAGTTTCTGCTGGGAGATTTAATTTCTTTTTGTATAATTCTCCTTTTTCTTTCATCCAAGCTTCATCTTTATAATAATGTTTTCTTAGAATATTTTCTTCTGCTTGAATCATTTTAATCGCTGCAATTTTCATACCAACTCTTTCAAATCTTTGGATTATTTCTCCAACAATTCCCCTAAGTACAGCGTCGGGTTTTATTAGCACTAATGTTCTTTCCATAGGTTTGTGTGTGAATAGGAGTTTAAATGTTTTGTGGAAGTTTTCCGTGAATATTTCTAATCTGGCCTTTTGGAATTTAGTATTTCCATTAATGATTTAAAGTAATTTGTTCTTTCCATATTATGAAAAAAAAATATATTTTTGTTTGTCAGCATAATTTTACACGTAGTAGATTTGGAGCAGAGTTTATGAGGGGATATTTGAAGGGTTTGGGAAGGAAGGCAACTGTTATATCTAGAGGGGTTGGGGTGAGTTCTGCTTTTTTAGGGAGGAGAATTAGCCGGAAGGATTTGAATGGAGTTACTTGTGTTTTTGTTATGGAGGAATATATGAAAAAAGATATTGTTGATAAATTTGATTTTGATTCTAAAAAGGTTGTGGTTTTGAATATACCAGATGATTATGCTTTTTTTAAGAAAAAGAAAATTGTTGAGTTGGATAGGATTTTTCAAAAGATGGAATGGGAAAAATATTTGTAATTTAAGGGGTGTTTAGACCGCAAGGCAAAGAGCATTAAGGTACCAATGGCATGACCCGATATGGGAAACTGGGCCTCTGTTTTGGCAATTATTGATATTAAGATTACTCAAACTTTGCAAAATTTTGCTTTAAATCGAATGGGGCTTTTCTATTTATTTGCAAATTTCAAAAGATTCTCGCCCACCCAGAATTTATGGTTGTCCACCCTAATTGTTGCTAAAACATTTTGAATTATTAGCTGAGCTGCGGACATAAAATGAGTTTGATTTTTTCTGGTTAGCTGTCACCTGAATGTTGGACATGATTATAACGAGATATTGCTCCATTCTATAACGGGGGTTTGTTGGTCCAAATGTTTATTTTTGGAATAAGTCAAAATTATAAATAAAGAAAATGTTGTTCTTCTATGAAAAATAAAAAAGAATTGTTTGTTGATTTGCATATTCATTCTAAATATTCGCGGGCTTGTTCGAAGGCTTTGACCTTTGAGACTTTGTCTAAATGGGCGAAGATTAAGGGGCTTGATGTTTTGGGGACTGGGGATTTTACGCACCCTATTTGGATTGAGGAGGTTAAGAAGTTACGAGATGGGAAGAATGGATTTTATTATTATGAAGATTTCCCTTTTGTTGTGACGGGCGAGGTTTCCCTTATTTACAAGCACAATGAGAAAACTCGTAAGGTTCATGTTGTCGTTGTGTTACCTTCTGTCGAGATTGCTGAGGCAGTGAATAAGTATTTTGATGATAGGGGTCTTCGTCGTGATTATGATGGGCGACCGATTTTCAAAATTACTTGTAAAGATTTCGTTCGAGATATGAGAAAGATTTCAAAAGATATTGAGATTATTCCTGCTCATGTTTGGACTCCTTGGTTCGGGCTTTTTGGTTCTAAGGGTGGTTATGATTCTATTGTAGAGGCTTTTGGGTCACAGGCTAAATATATAAATGCTATTGAAACGGGTATTAGCTCGGATATTGAAATGAATTCGAGAGTTAAGGAACTTTCTGGAAAGACTATTATGAGTTTTAGTGATGCTCATTCTTTTTGGCCTTGGAGATTGGGGCGTGAATGTACAATTTTTAGACCGTTTGAATCGTATCTTGAAATGTTGAAACAGATTAGGGGGAATAAGATTATTGGGACTGTTGAAGTGGAGCCGGCATATGGGATGTATCATTTTGACGGGCATCGTAATTGCGATTTTAGCTGTTCTCCTGCGGAGACAAGGAATCTTAAGGGGATTTGTCCAAGGTGTTCTAAAAAATTGATTGTGGGGGTTGATAATAGGGTAGAGGAGTTATCTGTTAACGGTCAACGGTCTACTGCTAACGGTTTACGGTCAACAGTCCACAGTGTGAGTTTATGGAAAGTTTTGCCTCTGCATGAAGTGATTAGTTTGTGGGTTGGTAAGGGAATTAATACGCAGGCGGTTTGGAAGTATTATAATATTTTAATTGAGAAGTTTGGGACTGAGTTTAAGGTTTTACTTCGGATTTCTGCTAAAGAGTTAGAGAAGTATATTGATAAGGAGTTGGTTGATTTGATAATTAAGAATCGGCGTTCTGAGATAAAGGTGAAGCCTGGATATGATGGAGTCTATGGATTTGCTTTTTGATTTCTGTTGACTTATACGTCGTTATTTCTTTACTCGTGTACAGGAAGTACACAACGCAAGAAAATGCCTAGTCTAAGTCTAACATAAATCAAGAAGTGAAAAGCAATTTAAATGTTAAAACTTGTTATTGTTTTATGGAGAACAAAATAAAGGATGTATTTTTTGATTTAGATGGGGTTTATTTTAAGAGGGGAACAAAAGAGTTTCTCGATAATGTTTCTGAAATATATAATGTTGATAGGGATAAGGTAGTCGATGTGTACTTGAAAAGTGAGATGATGCAGAAATATAAAATAGATGAGATTAGTGGAGATGAATATTGGAATTGGGTAATAGCAGAGTTAGGTATCGATTTTACTAAAGAAGAATTGTTAAATTTATTAAAAGAAGGTTATGAAAGAAATGAGGGGGCGATTAAACTTCTACACAAGATTAAAGCCTTAGGTCTTTCCTCAGTTATTTGTTCTAATAATTTTAAGGAGAGAGTTGATGTTTTGCAAGAGAAGTTTAATTTTTTGAATGATTTTGATTGTGCGATATTTTCATATAAAGAAAAAGAAGTTAAGCCTGATTTATTAGAGAAGGTTCCCGGGATTGTTGGCTTAGAATCAAGTGAGATATTGTTTATGGATGACAGGGAAGTTAATGTTGAGCGTGCGAGAAAGATAGGTTATACTGCTATTTGGTGCAATGATTCTAATAAGCATGTTGAAGATTATCTTAGTAAAGTTGGAATTATTTTTTAATATTAAATTATACGAGAAATCAATTGAATTATTGTAGAGATGTTGTATATGTAAAAAAGATTGTGCTTGGAATGTGATTTTGGGGTCGTATGTTGTATAGGTGTGTTGTCTATTGGAGTTGTAATGAGTTCTTATAAAGATTCAAAATTTCTTTTATTATGCAGCGTAAATATATTGTAGTTACTGGTGGGGTTTTGAGTGGTCTTGGTAAGGGTGTTGCTATTGCTAGTATTGGTAATTTGATTTCTTCTACGTATAAAGTTGTTCCGATTAAGTGTGATGGATATTTGAATACTGATCCTGGAACTATGAATCCTGTTGAGCATGGGGAGGTTTTTGTTCTTGATGATGGTGGCGAAGTTGATATGGATTTTGGTCATTATGAAAGGTTTCTCAATACTACATGTAAGTTTCATTGGAATTTGACTATGGGTAAGGTTTTTGATGGGATTAGACAGAAGGAGAGGAGAGGAGATTATTTGGGAAAGACTGTCCAGATGATTCCTCATGTTTCAGATTTTATTGTTGATCATTTTTTGAAAGTTGGAGAAGAGAGTGAAGCTGATGTTGTTTTGATTGAGATTGGGGGAACGATTGGAGATATGGAGAATGAATTGTATTTGGAGGCTGCGAGATCTTTGAAGCGTAAGGTTGGAATTGAGAATATGGTGTTTATTCATTTGGGTTATGTTCCTGTTCCGAATGGTGTGAATGAACAGAAGTCTAAACCAACACAGCAGAGTATTTCTATGCTTAGGCAAAGAGGGATAGCACCGGATATTATTATTGCTAGGTGTCAGGAGATGCTGACGGACAATGTTTGTGAGAAGATTGCGAATTTTGCTAATTTGAGAAAAGAGGATGTAATCACGGGAGTTGATGTTGATGATATTTACAAAATTCCACTTGTGTTTGAGGAACAAGGAATGAGTGAATTGCTTTCGGAGAAGTTAGGTTTTTTTGTTAGTCCTGATTTGAGGGAATGGAAAGAAGCTGTTTATAAAAGGGAGAAATATCAAAGAGAGATTACTGTTGCGATTGCTGGGAAATATACAGCTCTTGAAGATTCTTATGCTAGTGTTATGGAAGCTTTGAATCATTGTGCTAGTTATTTTTCTGTTAAAATTAATTTGAAATGGATTGATACTGAAGAAGAGAATATTGATATGACTGGTATTGATGGCGTTATTGTTCCTGGTGGTTTTGGTTCTCGTGGGATTGAAGGTAAAATTAATGTGATAAAATATTGTCGTGAGAATAATGTTCCGTTTCTTGGAATCTGTTATGGGCTTCAAATGGCAGTTATTGAATTTTGTCGTAATGTTTGTGGTTTGTCTGATGCAAATTCTACAGAGGTTAATATGGAAACGTCTGATCCTGTTGTTGATATTTTGGAGAGTCAAAAGGATATTGAAAATTTGGGAGGAACTATGAGATTGGGGGCATATCCTGCGAGGATTTTGGAGGGGTCAAAGGTTTATAGTCTGTATGATGATTTAGAAGTTTTTGAGAGGCACAGACACAGATATGAAGTGAATCCGATGTATCATCAAATGTTGAGAGATAAGGGGATGGTTATTTCTGGGATGAGTCCAGATGGAACTTTAGCTGAATTTATTGAAATTTCGAATCATCGTTTTTTTGTTGCAACTCAAGCGCATCCTGAGCTTAAGAGTAATCCGTTAAGGCCGGCGCCGTTGTTCCGGGGCTTCGTCAAAGCTTGTTTGGATTAGTTTGTTTCCGCTTCGCCAGTACCTCTACTATCATGCAAATTTTAATTTTGCATACCTAAAATAAATTTTAGAGAGAAGGCATTTTTGGTTTATACTTCGTTATTTACCTGCTCGTGTACGGGAAGTACACAACGCAAGAAAATGCCTCGTCTAAATGCAAAAATAAATCAAAACTGGTAGGGGCAAATTTTTGCTAAGATTCTGCTCTACCACACCCTTAAGGGTGTGGTTTGACGAGCGGAATCTTCGAGACGCAAAAATCATCCACTCCCTCTATTTGCGGAAATGGTCGCCTTTCGGGTGCCATAAAACCGAAGGAAGGCATTCACACCCTAAAGGGATGTGGCTTCGATTTGAAGACATGTGAGAAGTAAATTATATTTATATTGATTGCCAGATAAATTTGAAGTAGTTTTTGTATGTATCATATAGATTTTGGTCTGTTGTAACGGTTATGTATATTTTATTTTTTTGTAATGATTGGATTGCTACTTTGTTTTTGTAAATTAATGTTGTTACTTTTGCTTCAAATTTTTTATCTAGGTATTTTATTTTGACCATATCTTTTGGGAGCTTGGAAAGTTGAGTTTTTGCATCTTGGTTTGAAATGTATCTTGCTTTGATTCCTTTCTTTTCGCAGTCTTTTACAAAGTGAGGAAATTCAAAGTCTAGGATTTCAAATGCTAGGCCTGTTGTCCCAAGAGCCAGAACTTCTGTTGCATTATTTAGAATGTCTTGGTAGAATGTTTTTAGTCCTTCTTTGCCTTCATAGGTTTCTATCTTGATTTCTTCTTTCTCTGAGGATAGGGATTCTAGTTGTGGCAAGATTGATTTTATCTTTTTCTTTTTTGTTTCAAGGATTTCTATTAGCTTTTTTGGAGGAGCTGGTTGGTAATATCTCTTTGAGTTTTTTATTGTGTAGTTGGAAAGTCCTAATCTTATTAGGTTTTCTAGCTCTAGATATGCTGTTGTTCTGTTTAGGTTTGTTAGTTTTGCTAGTCTTGATGCTGTCTGTGACTTTTCTTTTAAGAGCTCTAAGTATATTTTTGATTCTTTGTTATTTAGGCCTAATTCTTGCAGTATCTTTTCCATGTTGTTATTATATGACAACATATGTTTATTTAGTTTGTGTTTTTATGGATATTATGAAAGAAAAAGTTAATGTTAAACAATATTTGAAGGGGACACCAAGACCACATTATTTAATAAAAGAGGCTATAGTCGAAAAGATTTCTGATAAGCAGTATAAAATTATAGGAGTTGTTAATTTTGACTCTTCTAAAGCTTATTCAGTTGAAGATAGAAAACAAATGGAGTGGAGTCATGTTAATTTAGGAGATTGTGCTTTTGCTTTTTGGAATGGGGGGCATGTCCTCTCTGAGTGGATGGGGTATAGTAATAAAATATTGAGAAAAAAGGTGGCTTTTGATGTTGGAAATCAAATGATAATTCCTGATAAGGATATGTCTATGGAGCTATATGCAAATGTCGAAGGAGATGTGAATGTGCGTGGTGTTAATTTTGAGAAAGGAACACTTGTTGGGAAAATTGTCCAGGATGGCAAAAAAGTTATGGGTGTAGAAGCTCCCTTTTTTGCAGAAAAAAAAGATACTGAATTTCGTTAGCTTTAAAAGATAAAATGTCCTTTATTTATTAGTGATTAAGAAATGGATTTAACGACTAGTATTATAATTTTATTTGTATTGGTTGTGTTTTCTGCACTTTTTTCTGGAATGGAAACGGCTCTGATGGCAGTGAGTCGTGTTAAGGTTAATTCTTTAGTTGATCAAAAGAAAAAAGGTGCTCTTGCACTGCAGAGAATTAAGGATAGGCTAGACCGATTAATAATTACAATTTTGATTGGAAATAATTTAGTAAATATTGGGGCGGCTTCTTTTGCAACAGTTGTGTTTATGAATTTATTTGAATCTAGCGGGATTGGGATTGCTACAGGGGTTATGACTTTTATGATTTTGGTGTTTGGGGAAATTGTGCCTAAGACTTTTGCTGCTCAGAATGCGGCTATAGTTTCTTTGAGGGTTTCAAGGCCAATTGAGATTTTAATGAAGGTTCTGTCTCCCATTATTTGGTTTTTTGAATTAATTACTAAGCTTGTTAATAAGTTATCTGGAAATAATCCTCATGCAAAACTTTCAGAAGATGATTTGAAATCATTTTTAATGCTTGGGAGAAAGGAAGGAGTCTTAGATAAAGAAGAAGCTGAAATGATGCATAATATTTTAGATTTTAAGGATATCAAGGTTGATGATGTAATGACTCATGAAGATGAGGTTGAAATGATTGATGGAAACGATAAACTTTCTGATGTTATTCCTTTTATTGTAAAATCTCCTTTTTCAAGGTATCCAGTTTACTTGAGAGAAAGAGACAATGTTATTGGAATTATTGATGTTGATGATGTTTTGAAGGCAATTCATGAAAAGAATACAAAAAAGAAAGTTAAGGCAATCGCAAAGGATGTTTTATTTGTCCCAGAACCTAAAGATGTGGATGATTTGCTTTCTGAATTAGATAAGAGGAATGAGAAGGTTGCTCTTGTTGTTAATGAATATGAAGATGTTATTGGACTTGTTAGCATTGAAGATATTTTAGAGGAAATTGTTGGAGATGTTTTTGACAAGAGTAGGAGAAGGAGTTCTTATTTGAAAAAAATAAATAATAAGTTTTTCAAAACTAAGGCAAAGATTCCTTTAGAGGAATTAAATAAAATGCTTGATTTGAATTTGGGATCTAAAATTGCTAATACTCTTGGTGGTTTTATTCAAGAAAAACTTGAGAGGATTCCAAAGGTTGGTGAAAAAATTAAAGTTAAGAGAGTTACTTTTGAAGTTGAGAAAGTTAATAAGAAAGGCATTGAGACGGTTAAAATAATTAAAAATTAAGTTTTCTTATAATGCTGTATTTATTTTGTACTTATCTGTTGATAGGATCATTATTTGCATTCATTGTGAGTGATAATATTTTTATTAATGATATTTAATATTTGCAAAATCAGAGATTTTGTTATTCTACCGCAGTCTTCGCCCCAGCACGAGAACCTGATAAATCAGGCCACCCAAATATTCATCTCAACTTTTTGTTTTCTGGAATGACGCTGATATGAAATCCCATCCTAGCGACTAAGTTAAATTATTTGGTTTTTATTTGGAGTTTGATTTTTTGGTGTTGGAATATATTTCAAGTGGAGGATATCTTTTCAACTTCTCTTTGGTATGATGACTATTATTTGCCTGCACTGCGAGTGATAGTGGAATAACATTAATTGGTTGTATTCTTTTGTTTTTTTGTTAGAAGATAAATTTTTATTCTACCCATATTTTTTTAACACCGTCTATTTTTTTGAGTCTTTCAATTGTTTCTTCTAGTTTTTCTAAGGTATCTATTTCTAATAAGAATGAGCATTCTATTTGGTTATCTCCTGCGAGCTTGGCGTTTGTTTCTAAAGCTTTTATTGATAGACGGAGAATTGTGTTTAGGAGATCTGCGAGGATACCTGATCTCTCCTTTGTTGTGGCAAATATTCTAATTGGCTTTTCGAAGGCATCTTTCCATACGGCCAGTACTTGTGATTTTTTTGAATCTTTGATTCTTTCACATGCTTGATTATGGATTAATATTTTTTTTTGTGAACGAATAATTCCAATTAATTCTTGTGGCGGTATTGGTAGGCAGCATCTTGCGAATATTGGTTCGTGTTTTGGGAACTCTGTAATCTCTACTATTTTTTCTTCTTTGTCATTTCCTATTTTTTCTTTTAGGTATGTTCTCGCGACAGGGATATTTTCAAATCGTTGAACATCTCTTGAAATAAGTTTTTTTGCTTTGTCTGTCACAATAAATTTCATCCAGCTTCTCCTAGGTCTTTGAAATTTATTTGTAATTATCTTAATTATATCGCCATTTTTAACTATTGTTTTTAGGGGTGTGAATTTTTTGTTAACAATCCCACCAATTGCTTTTGAGCCGATTTCCCCATGAACTCTGTAGGCAAAGTCTAATACTGTTGAACCCTTTGGAAAGTTATAGGCTTCTCCTTTTGGTGTATAACAATAGATTTTGTCTTGAAATAGATTTAGTTTTAGTTCATTCACTGCGCCTTTTTGCTGTAAATTTAATATTTCTTTTAGCCAGGCAGTCTTTTTTTCAAATGTTTTATTTGATGTCATACCTTTGTATAGATAATGGGCAGCCACACCTTCTTCTGCTATTTCATCCATTTCTTTTGTTCTGATTTGGACTTCTAACATCTTTTTATTCTCTAAAAGAATAGTTGTGTGTAGAGATTGATATCCATTTTTCTTTGGGTCTTTGATGTAATCTTTTGTGGAACTTTTTAGTGCTTTGTACTTGTCTGTAATTATTACTAAGGCGGTATAGCATTCTTCTGGTGAACCTGTAATAATTCTTATTGCGAAATGATCTCTTTGCTTGTGTAAAGGTTTTTTTCTTTCTGTTATTTTTTTATAGATAGAATAAAGCTGTTTTTCTCTTCCCTTGATTTTTAATACATTGATTTCTTTTTCTAGCAATTTTTGAAAGTCATTAATTATTTTTTTTATGTGAGCTTTTCTTTCTTCTTCTGATTCTTTTAGAAATTTTTGGATTTCTTGATATTTTTTTGGATTCACTATCTCAAAGGCTGAATCTAGAAGGTCTTTTCTGATGTGCTCTAGTCCTAATCTGTTAGCTAGTGGAACATATAGGTCGATAACTTCTTTTGCTATTTCTTTTTTTTGTTTGTCTGGAAAGTGATTCATTCTTTTTAGATTGCTAAGCTTTGCAGCGAGTTTAACAAATATAATTCTGGGGTCTTTTATTGTTGTAAGGATAATTTGTCTTACTGGGTTTGTCTTTGAGAATTTGGACTGTTCTTTGATTTTTTTTATCTGTTGCTGTCCCAATATTAAATCAAACATCTCTTTGCCAAATATCTTCTCGATTTCTGTTTTGTAGCTTTCTGTTTTGTAGAGTAGTCCCGCAATAATAATATCTGCTGATAATTTTGAGTCTGCCAGAAATGAGGCGATTCTTAAGTTGTGAGGAATTGTTTCTTTGTTTAGAATTTTCTCTATAAAATGGATGGCCTTTTCAATATGTCCAATTTCTTCATTGGTTAAATATTCGCATTTCTTTAAGAAGTCTTTTTTTTGTTCCATTTTAATCTAACATCTGCACTTCGACAATTTTCTTCAACAGACAGATAGCTCGTAAGCACCTGTCCTAATGTAAAGCGTTTCATGGCTTTAGCTTCTCTAATAAATTAGAGTGGCTAGGCAATGTCGGAGGTTTGATGTCTTATTTAATTATTTGATTTTTTTTGACGTTTTTTATCAAAATGTTCTTTTGTTGAAGGAATAGCATCTTTAATTTTAACAAATTTGTAATGTGCATCTTTGGGCTGTTCGTTACATTTTGGGCAGAGCTCTTCGAGAGTGTATTCTTTACATTGATTGCATTTTTTTAAATCTGTCATTTGTATTTTTTTGTCTTTAGCTTTTGAGCCAGAGACCAGAAGCTAAATAATAATTTATTCTAAATTAGTAATATATTCGTGAAGTGGTGAAGGTAATTTTACGCCAAGGTAACTTTCAATCTCTGATGGTTTTACCCATTTAAGCTCAGAGACATTTTCTCCGGGTTTTTCTTCTCCTTCTCTTTTTTCACACAAAAAGTGTAATTTTAATTTTGTCTCGTCTTGCAGGCAGTTTTCTGCAAAAATAGATCCCAAGTTGTGTACAATATATCCAGTCTTTTCTTTGATTGCTCTCTTTAGGCACTTATCAAGTTCTTCATTGTGAGTCAAGTTCTCTTCTAAAAATGAATACTTTTCGTCCCCGTGGTTTTTACCAATTAGAACCTTTCTTGTTGTTGTGTCAAAGATGATTCCAACAACTTTTATGTAAAATAAATTTTTTTCCATGTCCCTATTTGTGTTCCCCTCTTTTTAAGTATTATGTTTAAACCATTCGCTCATGTCTTATGGGAAAATAAAATTCCGGTCATGAAAAATTGACTAGGGGACAATTTTCCGGCGATTTTATTTAAAGTATTCTGTTTGGGATAGTATCCTGGTGTATTAAAAATATTATTTGATTCTAAAATTAACATTGTTATTTTTTGCTTTTTCTTCAACTTTAGAAATGATGCTTGTCAGTTCTATATCTGTTGTTTTTAGGTCTGACCCTTCTTTTTTGAAAACGTATTTTCCTGCAGCTAGATATTTAACCTCTGCCTCTGTTATTCCGCTCAAAATTTCTTTGATGATTGTTAGGCCATTGGATTGAGAGGTTGAGATTTCAACTTCTTTTTTTACAATAGATGTTTTTTTCTTCTGATTATTTAGGATTTCTAATATTTTTTCTGAGTTCTCTTTTCCAGTTAGTATCTCTAATTCTGTTGAATCTTTTTTTGCATTTTCTAGAAAACCATAGAGTGTATTTGATTCTCTTATTTTTTCAACAATTTTTGAAGTTTTTTCTTTTAGAATTGATTTTAGAATTGCTCTATAACTTTTTTCAATCTTGTATTGTCCAATAACTTCTTTTCTCTCTTTCTCTTTTACTCTCCGAAGTGAAAGTTCTATATTGTTTGAAGATATTTTCAGAATTTTACAGACAATTGTTTTTTTTGGAACTACGTAATCTCTGATATTTCTGATTCTACCAGGAGCTACTTCTGAGAATGTTAATGAGCCTGTTTTCGTTGTCCCGGCAATGTTTACGAATACAGTTGTCCCTACAATTTTGTCAACAGTACAGAGGATAACGTCGTCTTGTTCAAATTCCATAAAATATCTAGAAAAAATAGAGTTTTAAAGGTTGCGACCGGAGTTATTAGTTATTCGTCATTAGTTGTTAGAAAAAATAGTCAGTTTGTTGTTGGGGTTGGAATGTCAAAAGCTTCTTTTGTCTTTTGTATAAAAGAATCTGCTTGATGTATTGGTATTGAGCAGCCTGCTGCAAATTGATGCCCTCCAACTTCGCCTTCAAAATATTCCATAACTTGGGCCAGTAATTCTCTGACGTGTCTTCCTTCTTTCCCTACATTTCTGGCTGATATTTTTATCATATTATTTTGGTCGTCTTTTGCCATGCCAATAATGATTGTTCCTTTTTTGTACATCGAAGAGTTTGCGATGATACTTGTAATTGTCCCAATCATTGTGTCTTTAATGTTCTCTTCAGCGTTGAATATTGCGAATCCTGGGCCTTCTATTTTATTAATTTCTTGAGCATATTTGATGCCTGAGATTAAGGATTGTTTATATTTTACATGTACAGATTCGGCATCTTTTCTTGCATCGACTTCTTCCATGCATAGAGAAATTGCCACGTGTGGTTTTCCATCTCTTGAACAAGCGTTTATTTTGGCTGATAATTCTCTTGCATCTTCGAGCTTCCCGAACATTTTTATGAGAAATAGGTCACCAATTAATTGTCTGTTTTTTTGATCAGGATTTCTGAGCATTATTGATGTAACTAGTCTTTCCATTTCTTCTGGAGTCAGATTGATGAGAGCTTTATATTTTCCACCTTCAGGTGAGAGATCAGCTTCTCTTAATAGCTCTAAGACACCTTTGACATCACCAGTAACTCCTGGAATAAAGGGGTCTGAAGAATATTCAAGTGTTCTATTGAGTGGTCTTGTTGAGGGATAAATTAGAAGACCTCTCTTTTTTTGAATATCCCCATCTTTTATTATTTCGTGATTAAGTGCATCTATTTCTTGATCCATTTGATCTCCAATCATTCCAAGAATTGCTAGTTTAGCATATTCTTTGTTTTCTTTATCGATTTCTTTACAAAATAGGTAAATTAATCCTGAAGAAGATATTTTTTGTTTTTCGCATAGTTCGGGGTTTACAATTTCTACATTTTCGGGTATTTCTTCAGTAACTTCGTGGTGATCGATAATAAAAACTTTCCTTAGTCCTGCATCTCTGATGTGGCCCAGACTTCCAGAGGCCAAGTCTATGAAGAGAATTATCTTGTTTTTAGGCAATTTATCAATAAAGTCTTTTGTGAGGCTCTTGATGATTTGTAATGAGAATCTTTGATCTATTTTTTTAAGAACTTGAAGCATGATTGTGCCGGCTGTAATGCCGTCTGTATCAAAATGACTAACAACAATTACGTCTTCACCTTTTATTTGGTCTAAAAAGCTTTGAGCAGTATACCTCAGTTTCACATCTAATATATTTTTTTCAGTCATTCTTCAAAAGTCAAGTGAAGATAAGCGAGAATTATTTCTTTTTCTTAACAATTAGCCCTAAGTATTTCTTGACTTTTCTTAGCTGAGCAAAGACTCTGTCTTTTTCTCTTTTAGCTCTTTTGTCTTGTTTGTTCGTTTCGTAGTGAACTTTGATTTTTTCTAGCTTTGCTTCGACATTTTTTAAGTCTGGGCTCACGTAGTTTTTACCAAGAATTTTAGAGATTTTACCTTTATATTCAGCTGGGTGTGTTCCCTCATCTCTTAGCTTTTGACCGATTTTCTCGGCAGTTAAACCTTCTTTAGCTAATGCGTGAATCTTTGTTTCGTACTCTTTCTGAGATAGCTTTTTGCTTTCTACTTTAGTTTTTTCTGTTGTCATAATAATAATGTTGTAAGTTCTATTTTTAAAGCTTTTCGTTGCTTAGGCTCTGTTGAGAATATCCAGCTTCAACTTCGCAGCCAGAAGCTTTTGACTTACCTGATTCAAGTATTTAGAGAACCTAAAGCAACTTAGAGTCTCTTCATGCTTCAAGAATCAGGCCTCTAGCGCTTTGTTGGCTTCTTCAACAGAGCATGTTGTTTGTTATTCACTTTTCCTTATAATAAATTAAAATTTGTTTATGTTGAGAAAGAAATCTAAAAATAAAACTGACAGGCTCTTGTCAAACATTTTCAATTTTTGACTGGTTTTGAGTAATTACAAGTGACAAAATATATAAACTATAATATATATATTGGAGTATGGGTAAGGTGATAGGAGTGATAAGTCTAAAGGGAGGTGTAGGTAAAACTTCATCTGTAGTTGCTTTGGGGGCTTCGCTTGCAAATTTAGGAAAGAAGGTTCTTTTGGTTGATGGTAATTTTTCTGCACCAAATTTGGGGTTACATTTAGATATTATTGAGCCTGAGAAGACTTTGCACCATGTTATGGCCGGAGAAGCCAATGTTCAAGATGCTATTCATGAAGTAATGGATTTTCATGTTATTCCATCATCAGTTTTTCATAATTATAATATTGATCCATTAAAATTGAAGAATAAGCTTAGAAGTCTAAGAAATCAATATGATATTATTTTGATTGATTCTTCTCCTGCAATGAATGATGAGACCTTGTCTGTTATTTTAGCTTCAGATGAATTGTTGGTTGTTACAACTCCTGATTATTCTACCTTGTCTATGACTTTGAAGTCTGTGAATTTAGCCAAGAAGAAAGGGACTCAAATCACTGGGTTAATATTAAATAAAGTTCATAATAAAAATTTTGAATTAAGTTTAGGTGATGTTGAGAAAACAAGTGATGTTCCTGTTATGGCTGTGATTCCTCATGATGTTAATGTTATGAAATCTCAGGCTCACTTTACGCCTTCTGTTTATATGAGACCTAGAAGCTCCAGTTCAAGAGAGTATCGTAAGCTTGCTGCAATGTTGATTGGTGAAAGGTATACTGAGCCTTTTAGTTTTGGAGATTTATTGACTAGAATTAGCGTTCCGAGGCAAGAGATTAATCGTGAGATATTTTACGAATCTACGTTTAATTAATTTTGATTCTTTTTGAGGTGGTTAGATAATTTTATTTTAATCTATAATAGATTTTTTATTGCACTCACGACAAATTTAATCCGCACACGGCAGGATTAAATTTATCTCCGTTGGGGAGTTGAATTAAGTTTGCAGGGACAGATGTCGTTTGCTGGAGGTCGCTGCCAGCTTATACTTTGAAGTTACATTAATACTATGGAAGATGTGATTTAATGTTAAAAAAGGTCGCGCCTTTTAGGATGAAAGGAAAAAATGAATTTTTCCTAAAAGGCTGTTTTGGAGTTTTTTTGTTTGAGGTTTAACTTAAGTATTGGACGTGAACCAAAGCGGTTTGTTGTCCGTTTGCTGCAATTAAGTTTGGCAGCAATACCAAGGCTTGTTCCCCTTGTTCTTCTAAAATATCTACTTCAATAGACATTTCAATTTGTTGACCTTGTAGTTCTCTTCTTGGAAGAGCTGGTTGTGATACCAGAAGGTCGTTAAAAAACACTCTCTCTCTTGGGCAATTGAGGTTTGCTTTTTTCATAATTAAGCATGTATGAATTCGTTTATATTAAGTTCCGAGTATTGTTTTGTGACAGGTGGTAGTTAGGATTTTCTAGTGAAAAAGCTTGTCCTTGTTTCTAAGTTAAAGTGAAGATGCAATTTTGTGTGGGGAGAAGTTTGATGTTTTGAATTCTAGTGAAAGTGACAGTTCTTGAGAAAATTTATGCGAACTTTTGGGGAAATGGGAATGAAGTTGAATGTCAAAATTATTTATCCTCTATTTTTGGCAACCAATCAAATTTATATTCTTTTGAGAAGATTAATGTTTCGTATGTTTTTATTTCTGGGATAGCTTCCTTTATTCTTTCCATCTCATCATAGTATTCTTTGTTATTATCAGTAATAAATTCTAATTCTAGTTGCCAGCTTCCAAGGCAAAATACATAGTATATTATATTGTTTTTACCTTGGCAGTATTTTCTAATTTTGTTTTTTAATTTTTCAGATAATTGATTAAGTTTTATTGTAGATTTAAAAAATTCTTTTTTTGCTTTATCATAATCTACGGAAATGGAATACCCTAGGATTATTTCTTTTTTTTCAAGATTTTTTATTTTGTATCTAATTATTCTTTCTGAGGATTTTATAAGTCTGGATATCTCTGTTGTTTTTGTTCTTGCATTATTTGCTAATATTTTGAGTATATCTACTTCTATCTTCTCTAGTGAGATTTTTTGTATTCCTTGATGATACGTTTTCTTTATTTTTCTTTTTTGATTCTCTATTTTCCAGTTTTTTTCGAGTATTCCTACTTCTGTTGTAATATTAAATTCTTGCTCTTCTATGTTTGGTCCAAAGAGGTTAATAAAATTAGAATATATTTCGTTGAAATGGTATACATTTTTTGCAAAGATAGTAATGTTACAATCCCATTTACCTCTAGATTCGGCAAACCAGTATACAAATTCATTTTCTTTTAGCCAGTTGAATATTTCTTCTTTTTTCTCTTTGTCTGTGTTTTGGAATCGAACATATAGCTTGAATACTCCAAACCCAAGTTTTGTTGCATCTATCTGTGTTATGAATTTTTTAATTATGCCTAGTTTTTCTAATCTATTGATTCTATAAGTAATGGCCTCTCTGCTTATTCCTATTTTTTTTGCAATCTGCGTTGTTGGTAATCTGGAGTTTTTGTCTAGTATTGCCAATATTTTTTTATCTGCGAGGGTTATCATTATTTTACATATTTTACAATATATATAAATATTTGGAAGTTTATGTAAAAAATATAAGCTAATGTTTTATATTTCTCATTTACTTAACTCTTTTTCATGAAACCGATATTGATTAATGGATGGCATTTTGAGCAAGAAGAATATTATAAATCTTGGTCGGAAGGTATTCTGTTAACCGCAAGTATTGAAACTAGTAATATTTGTAATTTGGCTTGTAGCTATTGTTTTAGAGAGGAAAAGAATGTTGTTTCTAAAAAAAGATTGAATAATGAATTAACTTTAGAGGAATCTCTTAAATTGATTGATGATTTGGCTCAGTTGGGAGTGAGGTGCATAAATATAGCTGGGGCAGGAGAGCCGCTTTTAGACCCTCATTTGCCTGCGATGTTGGAAAGAATATTTAGTTATAATATTATTCCCTTAATTGCGACGAATGGGAGTTGTATAAATGATTTTTGGATTAATAAATTTAAAGAAACTGGGGCGTCTGTAATGATAAAAGTAAATAGTTTTGATTCTAGAAAGCAAGATCTAATGGTTAATAGGAAGAATTATTCTAAGATTAGAGATATGGCATTAAATAAGTTAATTTCTGCGGGGTTTAATAAATTAGAGGAGGGGGTTGTTACAAGGTTGAGTATTAATTCATTGGTGTCAAGAGAGACTATCTATGAAATCCCGGAAATATTTGAGTTTTGTAGAAATAATAATATAATGCCTTGTATGGAGACTTTTATTCCTGCAGGGAAGACTAGAGATTGGTCTGAAAATGAAGTTGGTAAAATGGAGTTTTTAGATTTGGCTCGTAGCATAAAGATGAGGGATATCTCTAGAAATATATTTTATGATAGGTTATGGCCATATTTGGGAGGAGTTCCTTGTACGCAAAATGGAAAGTCTAGTATGTTTATTGATATTAGAGGTGATGTGTTTGATTGTCCTGCTGGTAGAAGAAAATATGGCAATATTAGAGATTCTTCAATTGAGGAAATATTTGGAAAAGTTAAGGCAAGTGAAACAAATTATTGTTTTGGTTGTCCAATTAGGGATTCTTTTGGAAAAATGTAATTTTTTGATATCAAAACTCTTATAAATTAAATTTAGATTATTGTATCATTGTAGCCCTGTAGTCTAGATAAGAAGTTTTAAAAAACTTCTATCTCGCACAAAGAAATTTGTACGAGTGGCAAGCCACTATTCTTCAGAGCCACATAAATGTAGCCCTGTAGTCTAGTGGTCAAGGATGCGGGACTTTGAATCCCGTGACCCCGGTTCAAATCCGGGCAGGGCTACTTTTTTCTTATGAAATTCTGATGAAGTCAAATATTTCATTTTAAATAATCCTGTTTAGATTCTTATCGTGAAGCAGTTTACTGCGGTCGCCACAGCGACAAACCCTGGTTAGATAAAAAGTTCTGCAGATTTTTTTGTCTTGCCAAATTTTCCAAATAAATTTGAGCGCGAATCCGGGCAGGGCTACTTTTTTGTTAAATTCTGTATTTCATATTAAGTAAACTGGAATATGAATCATGCTTGATACAGTAGCTATAGGGAGTATTGGAAATTTTAAGAGTTATCCCTAGGTTCTCCAATTCATTTAAAAGATTTTTATTTATTATTATTATATGAAATTATTCAAAAAGAAGTGTGATTATTGTGGTCAAAGAATAGATAAAGGTAAAGAATTTTTTAAAGAAGTTAAAGTTCCCGAGTTTATAGATCCAAAAATTAAAACTTTTTGTAGTAAAGAACATTTTGAAGAATATCTTATGAGAAATCATGGGACTAAAAGCAGAAAACCTTACTGTTTGAATTGCGATGATTAGTCGCTCTTTTATATTTTATATTTTTAATAGGGTGTATTCGTAAAATTTGATATATAATAAGAATAGTCTTTGACTTTTATATAGCTTAAAATGAAGTACATATCCTATTATGTGATTAAATTTTATTTACATATTTTTATAAAAATTTATATAGTTATATATTAAATATTATATATGAGAAGTTATAAGAGGAAATTACAGATTATCGCAGGGAGCACGTATTCATTATCCTTGCCTAAGGATTGGGTTACTGGTATGCAGATGCAGCGAGGGCAGGAGCTTGTTCTTTCTGAATTACAAGATGGAAATCTTCTGGTTTCTCCTGGGGAGATGGAGGTTTCTGAGGATAAGATTTCTGTTGTGATTGAACATCATATTGGAAGTATTGGGAGAATTCTGACATCGCTTTACCATTATGGCTACAATTTGATTGATTTTGTTTCCAATAAGGAGATTACGAATGAAGCAAGGGTTGAAGTTAGGAAGCAACTTGCAAATCTTAGTGGTGCGGAGATTATTGATGAGGAGAAGAGAAAGATATCTATTAGGGTTATGTTTGATGAGGATAAGGTAAATATTTATCAGTTGCTCTATAGAATGGATTTAATTATTGAGGCCTCTATTGAAAATTTGATTTCGCATTTTGATTTTGAAGAGATTAAAGTAAATGAAGATGAAGTGGATAGGTTGTATCATTTGTCTTCTAAAATTATAACATCATCTCTTAAGGATAGAAAGATTCTTTTGTCTTCTGAAATTAAGTATTTAAAGATTGTACCTTCATTGTTTTTGATTGCTAAGAAGCTTGAAAATATGTCTGATAATTTGAAGAAACTTGGGAACCTTGTTGAAAACGAAGGTGTTAAGTTAGATAAGGCACTTGTTGTATTGAAAATTATTAATGAGGAAGTTAATAAGTCGATTTTGTATTTGATGGGAAAGCAAAAAAAGAATTTTGAAAAGATTTCTTTTGAAGATAAGGAAAAAATTAAGACCGAGATTACTAATATTAAAACTGGTTCGGTGAAAATTTATATTGAGAGATTATTTGGATTTATGAGAAGTGTTCAGGGTGAGGTAGCTATGATTGCTTTTTATAATAAGTTGAATTCTAATTAGAGTTGCTGGTAAAATATTTATAGCTAGATTTTATTTAAGGTAGAAATCATAAGACAGTTTTAACAATTATTGATATTAAGACAGCCCACCCGACTTGTGCCTGCCCACCCTAATTGTTGTCAAAACATTT
>JAQICZ010000049.1 GCA_027858295.1 Nanobdellota archaeon
TTATGGCACCCGAAGGGCGACCGTTTTCGTAAATAGAGGGAGTTGACAATTCTCAGGCAGTTTTGAAATCCTTGGGAAAATTTCAAAAGAGAATTATCTGGTGGATGATTTTGCGTTAAGAAAGTCCCGCGGTTAAGCCATATGCTTCAAACGAAATCTCGTGAAAAACTTTCCCCCGACGGCTTTACATTGAAAACTTTACCAAGGGTTTTCAACTGTCTGTAAAATTGTCCACAAGGGTTTTTATCTGCCCTGAGATTTTGTTCCCCTAGCGTGTGGTTAGCGAGACTTTTAGCAAAATTTGACGATCAGATATTGTTTCATATAATCTGGGGAGGTTATCGATTGAAATATTTAGTTAGTTTTATTGTAAATAATTTACAAAAACTTGTCAGTTTTTATTATTCCCTTCCAATGCAGTTTATCTCAAGTTTCTTTTTTTTAATGGCGCTGATAGAAGGGCTGCCCAGCCCAAGGCAAGTTGGATTATCTGGATTCGTTGGAAAAATTAAGTTTTGTTGTTTATTGAATACAAATGTTATTTTCGCACTTTGGTTCAATGTAGTCACAATCAAATAAAAATTCGCCAGTATCACAAGTTTCATTTACATTTATTGCTCCACAACCACAATAGTATTTGCAATCTTCATCAAGCTGGCATGATTTATTACAATATTTTGAGGAATATTCATCCCCTATTTCTTCAAATCCGCAAATTTTTTGATTGTTATTTTTTAATATGAAGAATCCCAAAATAATAACAATTAGAATTATTCCAATGAAGATAAATTTCGACTTTTTCATGGATACAATAATTAAATAGTTCTTTTAAGTATTTCTAATTTTCATCGTTTTATGACTAGAAAGGAGTATCTGAGTAGGATTTGCAAGAATAAGGTTATTCTCTAGTATAGTAATCTTAAAAAGGGGATTTGGACTTTAAAATGTATGACTAGCTGTTTTCATTGTGGTAATTCTGAGAAGTCTGAACTTTTAGAGACTATTTACAAGACTGGGGTTGTTAGTGTTTGTAAAAATTGTTATCCTAAGTTTAGGTTGCCTATTATTGAGAAGAAAATTGTTGATTGGGCTGAAGTTGAGAGGAAGGGTTCTGTTCGAGAGAGGTTGACTGATATGGCCCATGTTAATGTTAATAAGAAGGTTAGCGTTGAAAAGAAAAAGAATCCTGAGGATATGACTTTGCGGGATATTGTTGAACAAAATTTTGAGAAGAATAAGGTTGTGGCATCTGAGGTTCCAACTGATTTAGTCGATAATTATAATTGGGTTATTATGAGAAAGAGGCGGGCTCTTCAGATTTCTTCTAAGGAACTTGCTGAGAAGCTTCGTGAACCTGAGTTGATTGTTTCTGCTTTGGAAAAGGGCGTTTTGCCTCGTGATTACACTACGCTTGTTCGTAAAGTTGAGGCTGTTCTGAGTGTGAGGTTATTTAAGGAAGTGAAAAATAGCATGAGTTCTAATGATATTATAGCTGAATCGAAATCTCCAACGGGAATTTTGGTGTCAGAGGTTCGAGCGAAAACTTCGTTTTTTGATTGGTTCAAGAAAAAGAAGGATGTTTCGGTTGAGAAGGTTAATGCTGTTTTAGAGGCTGATGGGAATGATAATTTCCAAGCTTCTAATAAACAGAAGGTTTGGGAAAGGGCGGTTGCTAACGTTCGATCTGAAAAGGAAGCTGGCTATGAGTCGTCAGTTGCCAGTAGTCAATTGCCAACTAGGGTAGATGAAGCGAAGGTTGTTATGCCAGAGCCAATTGTTCGTGAAAGACCTGTTGTTGCGCCAATACAGAAGGTTCCTAATATGATGGATGAGATGAGAGCTAGTAGAGAAAGACTTCGAGGAGATACCTCTTTTGCTGATGAAATTGCTGAGGCTCAAAGGTTGAAAGTTAAGGAGCCTGCTGTACAGAATGTTTCTTCTGAAGAGGAGGTGTACAAAGATTTAATGAAAGCTAAGGAAGATGATTTATTTGTTGATAATTTTAGTTTGGATAGTGTAAATGATTTAATTGGCGAGCCGGTAGTTGAATCGGTAGTTAGCCGTAAGTCTTCAGATCAGGTTAAAGATAATTTGGAAGATTCGTTATTTGCTACTCGTGAGCCAAAAGTAGTCTCTGATGAGGATTATGAGAGCTATGAATCTAGGATGGATGGTGGATTTTCTGCTGTTGATGATAGTCTTGGTTTTTCAGTTGAAACTGAAATTGATGAGCTTGTTGAAGAACCTTCAATTAATGAATTTAATAGCCCTCATTCTTATATGACTGAGGAAATTAAGGAAGAACGTCAAGCATCAGTTTATGGTGAGCCTGAAAAAAAAGAATCTAAGAAGGATGATTTGGATGATGAAGATATTTCTGATTTAATTTGGGGAAGAAAGTAAGAGAAAGAATGTTCTTCTACGAATTAGAAATAACTTCGCTGTCGCTTAGTATTGATATGAAGGCAGTTAAGTTATCGCCTCTGGCACCACAAGGAGGGCGCGAGAACCTGGACGTAAATTTCTAGGCAGTGGTAAATATTGTATTATAAGCAGAGTAAGTTGAATGATCATTGTCAGTTCTAATTATGTTTTTAATTAAAAATACATTCATTGTATGCATTTAGATTAATTTAATGGCCTTCTATCAATATGACCGAAGCGAACAATTTTTATGAGTGACGAGGTTGATATAGAAAAGTTGTCGGTTGACCGAGTTGTAAGTGTAAATCTGAATATTGAGCCGTGAAGCCTAATAGTAACTTTTATAAATGGAATTTGCAATTTTTATGTATGGAGCTTAAATTTTTGAAACAAGAAAAGCATGAAGTAGAAGTAGAATTACCAAGTTTAACTTTAGCTGAATCTTTGAGAGTTTATTTGAATAAGGAATCTGATGTTACTTTTGCTGCTTGGAAGAGAGAACATATGACTAAGTTACCAGTTCTAAGGGTTAAGACTAAGGACAAGGATGTTAAGACTGCTGTGAAGGCTGCGGTTGAAGCTATCGAGAAGGACTTAAACGCTATGACTACAGAATTCAAGTCATTATAATTTTTTTATTTTTCATCAATATATCACTAACTGATTTCTTACATATAGGAAGTACGTTGCGAAATAAGTTACTAATATCTTGATAAAAAATAAATCAAAATTGTTTGGGGTGTTGAGAAAAGGGGAGAAGAAGTTAAGGCAATTCTACTATCTATATTTTTATTAAGAATATTTTGTTTGTTTGTTTATGAATAGAGTTTCAACTGGTAGTTTTGATTTGAATGATTGGCTGGAAGGTGGCTATGAGAGGGGTATTGTGACTATGGTTGCTGGACCTGCGGGAGCGGGGAAGACAAATTTTAGTGTTCTTGCGGCTTGTAGTGTGGCGCGGGAGAAGAAGGTTGTTTTTGTTGATACTGAAGGTGGGTTTTCTGTTGAGAGGGTTCGGCAGATTGTTGGTGTGGGAAATTTTGAGAGGATTTTGTCTAATATTTTACTTTTGAGTCCAACTAATTTTAAGGAGCAGAAGAATGCTTTTGAGAGGCTTAGGGAGTATTTGGTTGGTGATGAGGTTGGACTGCTTGTTGTGGATTCTATGGCTATGCTTTATCGTCTTGAAATGGGTGAGGCGATGGTAGAGAATCGAGAGTTGGTAGCTGAAGGTAGGGAGCCTACTTCTGAGAAGGCTAGTGATGTGAATCGTGATATTGCAAAGCAGATGAGGAGTCTTGTGGAGATTGCTCGGAAGCGGGAGATTCCAGTGTTGATTACTAATCAGGTTTATTCTTCGTTTTTGTCTGCCGATGATCTTCGTGATGGGAAGGAGAAAATGACTTTTATTGTCGGCGGGGATTTGTTCAAGTATTGGAGTAAATGTATTATTGAGTTGAAGCATAGTCGAGGACGGAAGGCTATTTTGTTGAAGCATCGTAATTTGCCTGAGAAGAGTTTTTATTTTGAGATTAAGAATGAAGGTATTTTTAAGAAGAGTGGGTTGTTTTAAAAATCCCTGGGTGCCAAAATTCAAGGCAGGTAAAAACTCTTGGAAAAGTTTTTACGAAATTTTGTATGGGAATTTTAAGAAAACTGGATTGTTTTAGGGTTGTTGATTATTATTATTGCAAAAATTCTGGAGGAATTTTTGTTATTCCCTCTCGAGATTGAGTTTCAATTTTTATTTTTTAATGAATTGAAATCTCAAAGCCCGCCCATAATGACGAATTAAAATATCCGTCGCGCTGCGTGCATTAGGGGTGTGTTTATTTTTGGTGGTTTTGATTCATAGTGGGATTAAAAAAGTTTTTGCGTATCAAAAATTTGGGTGGAGCCTGCAACATGGAATCTTTTAATCGCTGTTATGCGTTTTTTCTGCAAGAAAAAAAGCCTAAGTGAAGCGTAGGCGCAGTATGATGCAGGCCACGCCACAATATATTTAAGTAACGTCTGATTGATTTGTGTTATGTTACCTAACAATATCATATCTGCTTTGAAAACATTTTATGATAAGATAAATAATAAGCAAATTCTTTGGATTTTAACAGGAAGCACTTCTTTAGTCATTCAAGGAGTTGATATTAAAATCAATGATGACATTGATATTCTGACTGATAAACAAGGTTCTGAAAAGATTGATATTCTACTGGCAGATTTTCGTATCAAAAAACCAGATTATTCAAGTACTGATAAATACAAATCTTATTTTGGTATTTATCAAATAGGTAATGTCAAGTTGGAAGTGATGGGTGAATTTCAGTATAAGATGAATGATGGATATTGGTCTCATCCAAATCATTTAAATGTTTTTTTTATTAAAGAATTTGAAGGAATGAAATTAGCAATGTTGAGATTGGATCAAGAACTTCAAGAATATGAGAATATGGGTAGACCTAATAAAGTCGATAAGATAAAAGAATTTCTAAGAAGATCTAATGGCGTGGCCGAGTAATATTGCACCTAACATGGGTTAGGTAGACAAAATTATCCTTAATTTAGTGATCTTAGGATTTTTTTGATTTTGTTTTGAAAAGTAGATTTAATCTGTCAAATGAGGAAATTCGGAGCCCTTTGGATTAATTGTAATATTTATTTTATTTTTCCCATTATATCAAAACACTTATAAGTGGAGATTTCGGGTTTAAATTATGGTAATTAAACAAGGTAACAAAGTTAAGGTTGAATATGAAGGCAGATTAGAGTCTGGTGAAGTATTTGATTCTACTGAAAAACATGGTGGAGAACCTTTAGAATTTGTTGTTGGGTCAGGAATGCTTGTTTCTGGATTCGAGAAGGCTGTAGAAGGTATGGCTGCCGATGAAGAGAAAGAAGTTAAATTGTCACCTGCAGAAGCTTACGGGGATAAAAATCCTGAGTATGTTCAAAAGCTTCCAAAGGATAAGTTTCCAGCTGAAGCTGAAGTTGGATCGATGATTGGAATTCCTACACCAATGGGGCAAATTCCTGCAACTATTGTAGCTATTGATGATGAGTCTGTCACTCTTGACATGAATCACCCAATGGCTGGAAAGACTTTAATCTTTAAGATTAAGGTTGTTTCTTTCGAGGAAGGTGACTTTTTAGCTGAGATTCTGAAAGCTCAAGAAGAGTAGATGAAGATGGCGCAAGAAGGTCATGCTTGTGGTTGTGGTGACGAAGATTGTTCAGCTGAAGCTGAGAGTTCTTGTTGTAGTGGTCATGATGGTGAGGATTCTTGCTGTGATGGAGACAACAAAGAAGAAGGATCTTGCTGTTCTGGACATTAGTTTTTAGTAAAGTCTAAGCGAAAGTTTAGCAAAATTATTTTTATTTTTTTATAATTTTTTAAAGGTTGTAATTGGGATTTTTTATAGATATTTATTTATACGATTATTTTTCACCCACCATCCTCCCTTTATTCGAATTCTGTGTCGCCGAGAAGTTTGCAATAGTGGCGCCAAAAATTCTCACCCACCCAGTCCCTACGACGAACGAATTGAATTATCTGGTTTTCATCTGGGGTTTGATTTTTTTTGATGGTAGTATCTTTGTCTTTGGTGAATTTATTATTAGCTACTCTGGAAATTTGATTGATATTTGCACGCAGCGCGAACGGATATTATAATTATATTAATTAGCTATCTTTTTCTTTCATATTCTTCTCATACCTAAAATGACGGACCACAAATTTAATTATTTGGTTTTTATATTGAGTTTAGTTTTTTGGTGGCATTATGTTTTGAAATCAATAATATATTAAAGTCAATATTTTTTCTTTTTGTATGGATTTGATTGGGTTAATTAATGAGCAAATTGAAGAGAATAATTATTGGATAGATAAGTTTGAAGCAGAGCATTCTTTTAAATTTCACAAACCGAATTATGAACTGATTCCGTTTGCTAGTAGTTTATTTGAGGGGCAAAAGGTTAAGGGGCCTATTTCTAGAATGGAGGATTATCTTTTAGGAACTATGGTGATTGATATGGGAACAAATATTCATTTGGAGATAAATAATATGAAGCGTGAATTTTCAGAAGATAAATATGGCTGGTTTCAAAGACATAATAAATTAGGGATTAATGCTTGGGGCGGTCATGCAGGGTTTGGTGTAGCTAATATTCACATGTTTCTTAAAAGAGACGATTTGCATATTAATGGTGACGGAAAGCTTAAGACAAATGGGGAATATTTCAAGATGAGCTTTGATGAAAAAGTTAAATATGTTAAGTCTGTGGATTCTGAATTATATAGAATCCTGGAAAAGGTTTGTTCCGAATATAAATAATCTATTTAGCCAAATTTCTTAATTTTTCAGCATAATTTGGTGCGATGTAGTGACTTATTGTGACTGCATAACTTTCTTGCCACTCACTTGTTTTTTTGTTGAATTTTCTGTGACCTAGTTCGTGGGCTACGTGGATTAGAAATTCTCTGACTTCTTTTTTTGTTGCTTTTTTGTGATGTCTTAGGAATTCTTTTGTTTCGTGTGTTGCATAGAAGGAACGAACTATGTGAGGGTAGAATTCTTTTCCTATGTGTTTTTTGAAGGCTTTTTTGAAATGGGTATCCTTGAGTATTTTTCCTGCTGGAGATTTAAAGATATAGGTCTGTTGACTGTTAACTGTTGACGGTTGACGGAGGAGTGACTTTAGTCGCGATATGTATTGGTCTGGAAATTCATGGGTTATTGACATTGGAACTCCATCTTTTGCAATGAATTTGAAAGTTGCTATATTATTTTTTATTTTTATGTTGTTTTTTGTTAGGGTTGTTAGTCCTTTGTGTCCGTTGTGATTGTAGTAGGTTTCGTTGCCGACTCTCATGTATGTTTTTAGAAGTGTGTACATAGGAGTTGCCATATAATCTTTTTTGTTATAAAGTGCTTCGTATACTTTTTTTTCTAGTTCGAGATGTATCTTTTCGAATTCTTTTACTTTTGAGTATTTTTTATTTTTGTGCTTTTTTATTTTTTCTTCATCATATAAATAGCAGAATCCCGAGGGATTTTCGTATATTGCGTCCCAATGGTCGTCTGAATCTTCGTCGTGGATTGTTAGGTTTTTTGCGAATAGAGAATAGGCTCCTGTTAGTTTTTTACCATTTGGAAGAATGTTTAATCTTTCTCCTTCTATTTTGTTCTCTGGAGAAATTTGTCCCTTTAGAAATTCTTTGTTGTTTTTGTCGATTAGAAGTTTTAGGTTATTGTTTGCCTTGAAGAGTTTTATTACTATGTCTGTTAGGGGTAGTTTTCTTTTTGATTTTTTCCAGGAGGTTTTTGTTTTTTCGTAGGGTTTTAGGTCTTTGATCTTTATACGAATTGTTCCGGGTTCACACTCTTTCATGTGGAAATTAAGTATGGTTAGTTTTTATTGTTTTTTGAGAATGGGTTGGTGGTTTGATTAGGGTAAAGTTGATTTTTAGTAGGTTGGGTGTTAATATTTAATATTGGAAATCAAAGATTTCTTATTCCCGCCCTCAATTTATCTCAGCTTTCTGTGAATGGCGCTGATATAAAATATTCGAACTTCGTAAAAGCTTCTTTAAATCTCTGACATTTGAGATTTATTGGAACTTTTAGAAGATTCTCACCCACCCAAGAACGACGAATTTAATTAGCTGGTTTCTATCTGGAGTTTGATTTTGTCTATATTCCATAGATTGTTGTGGTTAGGAGTTCCACTTTGTGTGCGATGTTTTATTTTAACCTCTCTGTTTGTAAACTCAATATTTGCACGTACCGCGAGGGATGATGATATTATATTAATTAGCTATTTGTTTGTGTTATCTAGTTAGCCTATTGCAAAATCAGAGATTTTGTTATTCCCGCCTGCCCTCCTTCGCCGACGGATGGTTGAATTATCTGGTTTCTTGGGTTAATTATATTTTTGATAGGGAATATATTGATGTTTGATTTTTTGTTAAGATTATATTTTCTCTGTTAAGTCTTAGTAATATTTGCACGCAGCACGAACGGATAATGATATTATATCAATTAGCTATTTATTTTTCAAGAATTGTTTTAGATTTGCTTCGTGAACTCAGTATTGATATATTTTTAATTATCCCTCGCGGTGCGTGCAGGTTTGATTTGAGACTGACAGAGAAGTGAATATTCATTTCAATTGTTTTTCAAATTTTTCGTGATTGAATTTCTTAGTAATATACAGGTCGATGTATAGTTTTAGTCTTATTGGGTGTAATGATAATATAACTGTATATAGGAATCCTATTGGGTGAGTTATAGATGTTAATAAGTTTGCCTTGATTTCTCCCCATATTATTTTGTATTTTTTGTTCTTTTTCTTTAATCTTTTGAAATCTTTTAGATGATATAATTCATGGTTTAGAACGAAATCTTTAACTTTTTTTGGCAAATCTTTTCTGATGTAAACTGTCTGTTTTTTTTCATCTGCAAGTCCGAAGGCTGGAAAGAGTTTTTCTTTTTTTACGTATTTTATTTCAATCATAATGATTGTTAGCTAAGGGTAGATTTAAAGTTTGAGGTATTAAATGAATTGCTTTGCGGGCTCAGTATTGATATGAAGGTCGTTAAATTATCGGTCGCGCCGCGTGCATATATTGTTTGGGTTTGTGGTAGTTGTAAATTATTTTTACTTTTTACTTAATAGTTGATATTCTGTACTTGCATTTATTTAAGCATCCCACAGGCTGCTTCGATGTCTTGGCCGGTGCTTGTTCTAATGAAACATTTGTATCCTGCCTCTCTTAATTTTTCTTTGAAAAATTCTGTTCGTTCAGGAGTCGACGGTTTACGGTCTACGGTTGACGGTGAACCGTTCAGTGGTATTAAATTGAAGTTTGTGTATTTTGCAAGTTTGTAGTTTATTAGGTTTTGTAGATCTTCGTCTGTGTCTGTTAGATCTTTTATCATTAGATATTCTATCATTATTTTTTGTTTGTATTTCTTGTTGTACTCGTGACATACTTCTATTAGGTCTTTTATTGGGTATTGTTTTAGGTTTGGCATTATTTGGTTTCTGATTTCTTGTCTTGGGGAATGAAGGGATAGCGCTAGCTGGATTGGGTATTTGTAATTTATTATTTCTTGCATTTTTTTTGGAATTCCTGAGGTCGAGAGGCAGATTTTTGCGAAGGAATAGTTGTATTCTTCATTTAGCCATTCGCAGAATTTTAGGATGTTGTCTAGGTTCAGAAGTGGTTCTCCCATTCCCATGAAGACGATTGAGGTTATGTGGTCTGATAGATTATTCTTGCCTTTTGTATTTTGTTTTGTTCTTAGGTCTTCTATACTTATGTGTTTGATTGTTGTTTCTATTTGTTCTTTTAGTTCTTTTAGTGTTAGGTTTCTTTGGTAGGGGATTTTTCCTGAGAGGCAGAATGTGCAGCCCATGGGGCAGCCTATTTGGGATGAGAGGCAGAGGGTAAAAGCGGTTGGAAATTGAGGGGTGGGTTTGTTTTTATCTAAAAGGGCACTTCTTGGAATTAGAATTGTTGAATGGCCTTCGTTGAATTTTGTTTTTATTGTTCCGTCAGAGGAGGTTTGGGTTTTCATGGAAATAGGAGAAAAATTTGTTTTAAAATTACTTCGCTTTGCTCAGAATTGGTAAGTTTAATTATCACCTGTGGCGCGGACAGATATTGTTTGGGTTTGTGGTGGTTGGGGTCTTTTTGTATTGATTGAAGAGATTGTTTTTACTATAATAATACATAAAAACTAATAATTCTTTCTTATTCTAATCTGCTCTCAGTTAGTTGTTTGTGGCATACAAGAAAAATGGTAGATATAAGTAATTTAAAATTTATTTTGAATTTTTTGTACTTTTTTTGTATTGTGTTTAAATGAAAAGTTATAGCAAAGTTAAAATTATATAGAATTTTTCCAGAGTAAATTGAAATATTCAAGGAAGCTATTATATACATTTTTGGATGTTATTTTTATTAGAGAAATATCTTCACCAAATATTATAATTACAGTTTTGTTTTTATAGATATTTATTGCTACAGGCGAAGAA
>JAQICZ010000010.1 GCA_027858295.1 Nanobdellota archaeon
CCCAGCGCAGGCTGTGTCACAATTATTGTACTTTCATTCAGCGTATATAAAACACAAGACTTATATAATTTGTCGTCTATAAAGTATTAATTAAAATGAGGTGATTAATATGGTATACATAAAATCAAATCCTGAGCAAACATTTCTTCTTCCAACTGATTTACGCGCAAAAATTGCTAAGGATCACATCTGCTTCTTAATTGAAGAAGTTGTAAATCAGCTGGACTTTACGAAATTTAATGAGGCTGTTGTTGGTGCTGGGAACCCAACCTATCATCCAAGGATTAATATGAAGATAATTCTTAATGGTATTTGTGACAGAATAACTTCAACAAGACATCTAGAAAGACAAACACAAGAAAACATAGTTTTCATGTATTTGTCAGAAAATTTGAAACCAAATTTTCATACAATTGCTATGTTTAGGAAAAACAATAGCGAATTAATTAAACAATGTTTCTTGCAAACAATTGAAGTTGCCAAGCAACTAGATATGGTAAACTTCAGCAAACTATATCTCGATGGGATAAAAGTTAAGGCAAACGCATCTAAAAATAAGAACTTTAACGAAGAAGAGATAAAGTTTTTATTTCAATTTGTTGACAAGCATCTTGAAAAGATGGATGAAGTGGAAAAAGAAGAATTAAATGAAGATTCTGTAAAAATTCCAGAACATCTAACGAATAAGCGTAAGCTCAAGGATAAAATAAAAGAGGTTATGGGAAATATGGATAAAGCTAAAGTGCAATTAGAAAAAGCGAAAGAGAAAATAAAAACAGAGGGGGCAAAGAGAGTAAATTTAACAGATATGGATTCAAAGTTAATGAAGATGAAAAGAGGAATCCATTATGAACAAGGATACAATTGTCAATTATTAGTTGAAGACAAATCAGAAATTATTGTGGGAAATTATTTGTCTGATTCTCCAGTTGATATAACAGAAACAAAGCCAACGATGGAGAAGTTTAAGGAGGAGCAAAAAATTGATTTGAAGGGGGTTGAGATGTTTCAGGATAATGGGTATTCTAGAAGTAAGACTGCGGAATATTATAAGGGGGAAGGGGTGATTGCATATATTCCAGACCAAGTGACGACGAAAGAATTTCATGGGAAAGCAGGTAATGTTTCGGAGTTTGATAATGACAGGTTTGAGCTTGATTTTGAAAAAAATCAAGTGATATGTCCTGCGGGACATAGAATGGATTTTGTTAAGAGGATTGTAAGTGCTAGGAATAAAGAGAATTGGACAAATGTCTACCAGACAAGAGAGTGCAATGATTGTTCATTGCAAGAAAAGTGTGCAAAGGGGAGGAGTGGATATCCTTATCGTGAGGCAAGGATTAATCCATTAATGAGAAAAATTAGGCTTCGCCTAAAAACAAAAGAAGGAATCGAAAAATACAATAAAAGATTCCATAAGGGCGAAGTAGCCCAGGCGCACATCGAACATAACTTGGGTTACAGGGAGTTTAAATGCAGAAGTCAGGCATCCTGTGAGAATGAGGTGAATTTGTTTTCAATAGCGTATAATTTAAAGAAAATTCAGATTTATATAAGAAAAAACAAGAATATAGAAGAGGAGTATGAAATTATTATAAACTTCCTGATTCCTCAATTTATTGTGACACAGCCTGAGCGGAGTGGATAATCCAACTTACCTTAAGCTAATTAAATATATCAATCTGTCTTTCATCTTTAGTCTACTGAAAGAATAAAATGACGAAGTATTTTAGGTTAGAGGATATACTTATAAGATAGTCATTCAAGCCTTTTTATAAAATTATCCGAAGAACTATTAATTTTGAATTTATTAAAATTTATTTTTATCAAGGATACGGTCCCAATTTGAAAATACCTTCGCAAGACTCAGTAATAAACGCATAATATTATTCACTGCGTTGCGGACAGAAGTGGTTCTTTCAGTTGACTCAATTTTTCTAAATAATATACCTTCAGTTGTTTTATCCATGAACCTTAATTATTCATCAGCCAATAGTTTAACCCAAAATCGCGAAGCGATGTCATTTTAACTCAACTGCCCCAGCAGAGAAAACTCTTCCTTAAATATTTCTGAAAGAAATTTTTTTCGCAAGAATTTCCATAGAAATTTTAAGGACCGGAATGAAGTCTAAAGATTCATGGAGTTTTATTGCGGAAGAAGTGCAGCGGGTGTGGAATAAACTAACAACTAACAACTAACAACTAACAATTGCCCCCCCCTCTCGCACCATACCACTCCATCTCCCTAACTTTTATAAGCACTTTTATCTTCTATATAACATGAGTAAAAAGGGGCAAGTTACTATTTTTGTAATCATAGGTATGATTATCGTAGTTGGTGGTCTAGCCATCTATATGTTGATAGGTTCTCCTACATCTTCTACTCTAGAAGTCGACGAGAATCCAAGATCTTTTATACAAAACTGTGTCGAAGATGATTTTTGGGAATTAATTGATAATGTCTCTTTAAATGGAGGAAGTAGAAGCCCAGAATTTTATCATCCGTATTACGGGAACAATGTAGAGTTCTTATGTTATACAGATGAGTTTTATAAATCGTGTTCTCCTCGTCAGTTGTTTCTTCGTAGTCATATTGAAGAAGAACTACTTTTGGGAATAGATGATAAAGTTGAAAGTTGCCTAGATAATTTGGAATCAAGTTTAAGGGAAAAGGGGTATGTTGTTTCATCTGAAAGAAATTCTCGTGCCGTAACAATTATACCAGAGAGAATGACTCTTAAAACAAATTATTCAATTTCTTTAAAGAAAGAAGAGGGCAAAACTTTTGACATTGATGAAATCGTATTCTCCAGCAATATCTATACTCTAATATCAATCGCAAAACAATTAGTATATTGGGAGAGAATAGGATCTGAAATGGATACAATGCTTTTTATGCAGGCAAACTATCCAGTAACGGTCCATAAATATAGAGATTCAGATGACGTAAAAGTATATATATTGAAAGATGAAATTACTAGTGAAAAATTCCAATTTGCAATAAGAAGTATGGCATATCCTGGAGGAGGAGCATAATAAAATGAAAAAGATATTTCTTATATTTGCCTTATTAATTATACTTGTAGTCCCTGTACTTGCTCAAGAAGATTTCGTTTGTTGTAAAGAGGTGGGAGGTGATTGGTGTAGAAATGTTGAACAATCACAATGTTTAAGCACTCTTTCCAGTTATACTTCTTGTAGTTCTGTCCCAGAATGTAATATGGGAACGTGTATCTTATCAAACGGAGGAGAATGCCAAGCAGGTATCTCTCAAGTAGAATGTACTTCTAAAGATGGTTATTGGGATCCTTCGCCAATGAAAGGTATTGAAGCCTGTCAACCTACTTGCTGTGTTATAGGGAATTTTGCAGACCTCCTTCTAAAGATAGAGTGTTCAAGAATAGGTAAAGAAATGAACCTTAAACCAAAGTTCCTAAGCGGTTTTTCAACAAAAAAACAATGCCAGGAAGAATCTTTCCTAAAGTCAAGAGGGGCCTGTGTTGACCTTAGTGGTTCAGAAGGCATTGATTGTTTCCATACAACAAAAGAAGAATGTGATTCTTCAGGGAATAAATTCTATAGAGATTCACTTTGTACTGCTCCAGGGATTTCCGATTGTGCAATTCCATCAAAGCCTGAGACAATATGTGGTGGTCCAGGAGAAGAGGATATTTACTTTTTAGATACTTGTGGTAATGTTGCTAATAAAATGGCGACTTCTAGAGAGCAAAATGATGATTATTGGACAACCATGAAGGACGACTATAGTGATGGAGATTATTCAGGAGATTGTGATTTTATGAGGAAAGGGACAAGGTGTAAGCCAGAGGGAAGTTCTCATAAATGTGTAGAAAGTGCAAGTTGTAAAAATGTTGATGATGGGTATGGAAATAAAATAGATTACAATCACGGTGACAGATGGTGCTATAATGAGGGTGCTTTAACTGAAGATGTTCAATTGAATATTGATTTGAATGAAGATGAATTTATGTTAGAAAGGACAAGGGTGGATTTAGAAAATGGTTATAGAGAATTAAACTTACCAGGAAGTCGTTATTACGTTATGCAATGTTATAATGGTGAAGTTATTCCTGTTCCTTGCGCTGACTTTAGAAATCAAGTATGTAAAGAAGGATTGTTAGAGGATGAAGTTACAGAAGATATCGCTCCCTACGCTGTCTGTGCAACAAACAGATATGCTGGTTGTATATATTCAGAAAACAAAACAGACTGTGAATCAAATGATAAGGATTGTAAATGGTTAGGATGGGGATATCGGTTTGACGGACAAACAATCCCCTATTATGGAATTTCTGAGAATCCAGATGGCAAAAAAGAAAGAGCGCAAAGAGACGAAGAGCAAGGATCCTGCGTTCCATTATATGCTCCAGGGATGGACTTCTGGAATTCATCAGAAGAAAATATGGCAGCCGATTCTGCATATTGTGGTTTAGCCTCTTATGTTGAAGATGCGGTTTTTGAGAGAAGTCTCGATTTAGTTGTAAATGATGGAATGACTTCAGAAGAATTATTCAGAGGGGAAATAAAAGAAATTACAAAGAGATGCTTTGAAGGAGCCTGCTTTGCAATTCCAGATTATGGGCTTGCAGATAAAAATTTAGCACCGTACAGATACTTGGGCTCACCAAAGAATATAGAAGAAGTTCACGAAGGAATAGAAGAAATTAATTTAGAAACAAGTTATTTATCAGAAAGAAAAGGATATTATTGCCATAAAAAAAGGGATGAAAATGATACAAGAACAGGAAAGATTCGGACTAGTAATGTTAAATGTGCAGAAAATATTAAAAAGAGAAATCAAATACCAGTTTTCACAAATCACGGAGTTTGGGTTGATTTCTTGCAAGAAAGAGCAAGGTCTATGGGAGACTGTGGTTACAAACAACCAGCATGGACATTAAAGTCAGGAGAAGACATATTTGGAAATCCAATGGTGGAAGTGTTGTCTGCAGATTATCAAAAACTAGATCAGGATATGCAAGTAACACAAGACCATAAAACAAAAA
Source organism: Nanobdellota archaeon (assembly GCA_027858295.1). Classification (GTDB taxonomy): domain Archaea; phylum Nanobdellota; class Nanobdellia; order Pacearchaeales; family GW2011-AR1; genus GW2011-AR1. The sequence goes on from JAQICZ010000010.1 coordinate 5,028, forward strand.
ATATTTATGTCGCAGATACAAGATATGTCGAAGATTATAGATCAAGTGAAGTCTTTGAAAAAGAAGATGGCTCGGCCTATTATTGGAGAGATTATTCTTGGTGGAAAGCACTGCATAAAGATAAAGACACTGGAATTGAAGAAATACCAGATTTAGGAAATAAAAATACAGAAGACGACTTGTCTGAACAAGAAACCCAGAGAGGCTCTCAAAGAGGTACTTCGGATGGCCAAGATGATATTCCAGACTTTGGAGATTCTTCAGGAAGAAGAGATACTGAAAGAGATGCTGCTACAGATGATGTAGTTAGGTTTGATGGTGAAAATCCTATAAGTAGCACATATTGTCAAGATTATGTTGGCCTTGTTAAGCCAGCGGGGTGCGAGTAGTATGAATTCAAAAAATAAAACAATATTTCATGTAGTAAGTTTAGTCCTAAGCATATTTGCAATTGCATTTATGATAGGCGGAGAGATTGAAACGGTTGATGCTTTCGAGCCAGCTGTTTATAGTGTACAAAAAGTTGTAGAGAATATTGGTTTCTTCGAAAAATTGGTAAATCTAGGTGACGCTGGGAAAACTTCTAGGGCAGCAGCTAAGATTGCAAGGCAGGCTGCAAGGGCGGACTCTACTGGAGGATTCTTCTGGCAAGCTGTCGGTGACTTTATTCTTGGCCCAGTTTTAGGTGCCGCAGCAGGTGTCGCTCTAGGTATGGGGATTTATGCTTTTGCTTTTGGTGCTTCTAATAGAAATATCCAATCAGCCTGGGTGACGGCAGCAATAGCTGGAGGATCTGGTGTTGTTGCAGGTTCGATTGCACTTTATGGGGGGGCTTTTTTAGCAATGGGGCCATTCGCGGCAGCCGCAGTAGTTGCATTAGTTATTTTTGGGGCAGTTCAATTATTTGTTCATAAAAATTATTCCAAAGAAACTTACAAATATCAAGTAGGTGTTTGGCAACCATCAACAGATGGAAGCTATTGTGAAAGATGTAATGATTTGAAATACGGTTGTTCAGAATATCAGTGTAAGTCATATGGTTTAACTTGCGAATTAATCAATGAAGCTTCTGATGATCAGAGATGTATCCGAACAGACCCAACAGGATTTAATCCAACAGTTATAGAAATTAATGAATCAGATATAAATAATGATTACATCTTTGAATATGGTGAAAACGGAGTAACAATAACAAAGCCAAATGGTGATTGCCTCGATCCATTCAAGGGATTAGAGTTTTCAGTAAATACAAATATGCCATCACAATGTAGATGGGGAGTAGAAAAGAAGCCAGGTTTTTCAGAATATCCCTATTTCGCAAATGGAGGAGCATCACATTTTGTAGAAAAACATAAGATTGTTCTTCTAGGTTCAGCTTATCCATCAGCTTATCAATTACAATCAAATGATTATGTTATTAAAGATGGGACTTTCGAAAATAACATATATCTCTCGTGTATGTCCTACTACGGTGAAGAATCTCCATTTGACTTTAGTGTTCAATTCTGTATTGACGACGGACCTGATACCTCTTCTCCAGTAATCGAATCAGTAAATCCACTAAATGGAGCATTTTTAAGATCAGGAACAACGCAAATTCCAGTAACAATAACCACAGATGAAGATGCAAATTGTAAATGGGATTATTTAGATAAAAATTATAAAGAAATGAAAAACAGCTTTTCTCACTGCACAGTTTCAGAAAATGCAGACCCTGTTTTAGCCTGTCATAAGGCAATCTTAGATAGTCTAGAAAAAGGCAAGAATAAATTTTACTTCAGATGTGCAGATAAGCCATTCTTCAATAAAGAAGCAACACCTCAAGAAAGAGTAATGGAGAATGCCCAATCTTACATTTATACCTTAGAAGTTTCGGATAATTTAAGGATAGATGAAATTTTGATAAATAACAATGGTTCAGGTTCAACTTTCAAGTCAAACGCTCCAATCGATGTAACTTTCGACGTTAGTACAAGTATCGGGGCAGATGGGTCTGGACAAGCCATTTGTTATTCAAAGAAAACTGGCAGTTCCGCACCATATATTCAATTCTTGAAGGATGATATGTCGGAATATTCTAGCATTAATTCCGGAACTGTTTCTGGCCAAGGTAGAGGCGTTCATAAATACGATATTATGTGCTGTGATAAAGCCCATAACTGCATATCAGAAAATATAAACTTCACAGTAGAAATAGATGATACGCCTCCGATGATTGCAAGAATCTATAATGAAGGCGGAGAAATGAAAGTGATTACAACAGAAAGTTCAGAATGTGTATATTCCTTAAGTGAACGCATGTTTACATTTGAAGACGGAATCCCTTTTTCAACTTACGACGGCTTGGAGCACACAACAGGTTGGGACCCAGACTCAGAATTATTCATACTTTGTAAAGATGAATATGATAACGTCCCAACAGAATGTCAAATAATCGCAAGAGCTTCAGATATGTAAGTGTTTCGCAGACCGTTGACCGTTGACTGTAGACTGTTAACCGTAAACCGCAAGGAAAATATTTGAATGTCTTAAAACTACTCTGTTAAAAACACGCAATTCCCGAAGCCGAAGGCTAACATTAATTTAGTTTTTCTTAATATCAATCTGTTTTCAAAACCACCTTCACAAGCTCAATAATGAAGGCAATTATATTATCCACTGCGTTGGCAATCATAAACTGTTCTCTCCTAATCGCTCAATTGCTGTTATCCTCAAACCAGCTATGCTTCACATTAATTTAATTGGCCTTTATACCAATCTGCCTTCTGCCTCTCTAAAAAAACACCTTCGCAAGCTCAGTAATAAAATCATAATATTATTCGCGGAGTTGCGGGCATAAATTACTCTACTCAAATAAAACAATTCTAGTACCATCAAAATCCTCCAACAGTCCAGGCCCCCAGCGGGACGCGACTAACTCAACTTGCCTTAAGTAAATTAAATATATTAATCTGCTTTCTCAAAAAGCATCAATTCATTAAATCCCAAAAATCCTCAAACCATCTATGCCCTCACACTAATCCAATCTGCCTTCTGCCTAATCCCTGCCCCAATCCCTGCCTTAATCCGTGAGCTAAAATTGCCCCTGCTTTCTGCCCTCAGCCCCCAACCCCCAGCTAGATTTGCGTAGCAAATCTTATAAGCAAAATCCCCCTCTTTCTTTCATGGAAAAGAGAGGTCAGATGAAAATGTCATTTGGTATGATTATGTCAATTATTCTAGTAATTATGTTCTTGGTTTTCGCTTTCTTCGCAATAAAAAAATTCCTAGGCTTCCAAGAAACAGTAAAGACAAAACAATTCTTAGATAACCTTCAAGGTGAAGTTGATAAAATGTATAAAAGTACTTATGGCTCTAAGCAGGTCTCTTATTCTGCTCCTTCAAACATGGAAAAATTATGTTTTTTCGATATGGATAAAAATGTTCTTCTAGAACTAAAAGGCGGTCCTTATCAAAAGAACATAGACCACCTAAATATGGAAGCAATCCTAAATGGAAAAGATCAATTGTGTGCAACGGTTGAAAATGGCAAAGTGGCGCTCATTCTAGAAAAAAAATATGGTGAAAATTTAGTCACTATCAGATTTCCAAATGAATAAAGAAGAATATCAGTTGATATCTTCACAAGGTGAGGGACAATATATTGAATTTAAAGAGAATTTTAATCCATCAATAATTAAAGAAATTGTCGCATTCGCAAATTCAGGCGGAGGGAAAATATTTTTAGGTATAGATGATAATGGTCGGAGAAAAGGATTTAAGATAACAAATAAATTAAAATCTGAGATTCAAGATATAGCAAGAAACTGTGATCCTCCAGTGAACTTGAGTCTGGAAAGTAGTAGTGATATTTTAATTATTAATGTAAATAATGGGGAAAATAAACCCCATTCTTGTAAATATGGATTTTATTTTAGAAATGGTGCAAATTCTCAAAAAATGAATAGAGACGAAATTATTGACCTTATTTCAAAAGAGGGAAAAATAAATTTTGATGAAAGAGTCTGTTCTGATTTTCAATGGGAAGACTTTGATAGCGAGAAATTTGATAATTATTTGAATTTGTCAAAAATTTCAAAATCCTTAGATGTAAAAGACACACTAAGAAATTTAAATGTATTAAAAAGCAGTGGTCTTACTAATGCTGGAGTTCTATTCTTTTCAAAAACGCCCTCGAAATATATAGGGACTTCAAAAGTAAGATGCATCCATTTTAAGGGCAATGAAAGAGTCGATATTTTAGATAAAAAAGAATTAGACAAGGGAATTGTCTCAAATATAGAATTTGCAATAAATTATTTAGAAGAAAGGATTGCTATAGAATTTAAAATAGAAAACGGCATAAGGCAAGAGTTCCCAGAATATCAAAAAAATGCATACAGGGAACTGATAGTTAATGCAATAGCTCATAGAGATTATCTAAAATCGGCAGAAGTAGCAATAGAAAAATTGAAAGATTCAATAAATATAACTAATCCAGGTAGCCTATTATTTAATGAGAAAAATTTTGGAAAAGTTAGTATCTATAGAAATAGATTGATTGCAGACCTTCTTTCAAGAACAACTCATATGGAAAAAGCAGGTACTGGAATAAGTAGAGTAAAAAGTTATTGCAAAGACAATGATAATGAAGTAATATTTGAATTTAATGACTTCTTCTTTTCAAAAATTTATAGTAATAAATTAAAGGAGAAAAGTTCGGAGAAAAGTTCGGAGAAAAGTTCGGAGAAAAGTTCGGAGAAAATAATAAATTTAATAAAAAACAATCCAAAGATTACAATATTAGAGATTTCAAAAAGAATAGGCTTAACAACAAGGGCTGTTGAAAAAAATCTTTCAAAATTAAAAGAAAAGAATTTAATAATAAGAATTGGTTCGGATAGAGAAGGAGAATGGAAAATATTATGAAGAACAAAAAAGGTTTTATGGACATGTCCTTTTCCTGGATTTTCGCATTAATAGTAGGCGCGATTATTCTTTTTGGGGCAGTCTATGGGGTTAGTAAATTTACAAGCATTGCAGAGAAGAAGCAGAGTGCAACAAGTGCTGCAGAACTTGGAACAATTTTGGATGCCCTAGAATCCGGGCAAGAATCAGCAAAAACAGTAGCTTTATTCTTCCCCGTAGGAACAAGAATCTCAAACAAATGTAATTCCTTCGGCACCTTTGGTACACAAGGAGTCTCTGTAGAAGAATACGTCAATGGTGATTGGTCGACCTCTGACTTGACAGTATCTTGGGAAAATAAATATATTTTTTCAGGAAATATTCAGGGTAAAACTTTCTACGCTTTTACAAAACCTTTTGATTTTCCCTTCAAAGTTGCAAATTTAATGTATCTAACATCTGCTGATGATAAATACTGTTTCAAAGACGCCCCACGAAATGTAAGAAAAGAATTAAAGGATTTAGGTCAAGCAAATCTTCTAATCAGCGATTGTGATGAAGCTACAATTAACGTATGCTTCACTAGTTCTTCAGATTGTGATGTTGTAGTTTATTATAATGACAATTATTTGCAAAAAAAAGGAGTAATTTATCCTTTTGAAGGAGACGCTCTAATGTATGCCGCAATCTTCTCAAATGAAGACGCTTATGAATGTGGACTCTTAAGATTAACAAAAAGAACAGCTATGTTGGCAAGACTTTATTCAGAGAAGTCAGTTTTTTTGATAAATACTTGTGATTCAAATTTAATACCTGATTTAGAAAAATTCAATTCAGAATTATCAAATTATGAAGATTCTTCAGATTTATCATCCTTAGCTTATACAAAAACAACACTGGACTCCCTAAATAAATTCTCGAGGTGTAAGCAATGGTAAATAAGTCAGGTCAAATGAAGATTCAGCAAACAGCTTTTCTAATAATAGCTTTAACTTTATTCTTTGTTCTGGTTGGTCTTTTTGTTCTAAGTATGACCTTTTCCGGAATACAGCAAGATAAAGCAAAAGTAGAAGAAAAAGAAGCCCTTCTCTTAGTTTCAAGGCTGGCAAACTCTGCAGAATTTACTTGTGGAGAGTCTTCTGGTAGGGCGAAATCGGACTGTGTGGATTTTGATAAAGTGATGGTGTTAAAAGACAATATTGAAAACTATTCAAAACTCTGGGGAGTTAAAGGTATATCAATTATAAAAACTCATCCTGTTGCAGAAGGAATCTGCGAAGAATTAAATAGCTCCAGCTGTAGATGTACAAGAGAAAATTATCCAGATTGTGGATTTCTAGAAATCTACCCAAATAATGGCCTAGGGAATGATGCTTCAACCTTCATTCTATTATGTAGAAAACAAAATGACGATGGCTATGCTTACGACAAATGTGAAGTGGCAAGATTAGTAGTAAAGTTTTCAGAAGGAGAGACTCAAAAATGAAACCCATAAGCCGTCTACTGTCAACCATCAACCGTAAACTGTCAACCGTAAACTGTCAACCGTCTACTGTCCACCGTTCACCGTCAACGGTCCACTGTCAACCGTCTACCGCCAACCGTCAACGGTCCACCGTACCTCGCTCAAAGCGAGCCCAGTCAGAAATGATAGGCTTCGCCCTAATTATTATAATCGTTGCAGTCTTAATAGTAGTCTTCATATCATTATCTATGAACGAAAACGAAGACGAGTCTCTAAATAGCTTCGAGCTCGAAAGTTTTGTCCAGGCCACCTTGGAATATACAACAAATTGTACAGCAAGAGGAGACTATATACCACTGAGAAAAGTAATCTTCAGATGTATAGAAAACCAAACTTGCTCTAGTGGTGAGGACCCCTGTATCATATTAGAAAATGATATTCAGGCTATAGTAGAAAACTCCTGGCAAGCTTGTCCCGAATGTCGAATCCGTGGTTACGAATTTAATATTACCCAAGCAAAAGAAGGTTCCCCAATACCAGATGATATTTACCATTTAGCAGCTGGAAACGTGACAATCTTCAGTAAAACAGCAGTTCAAAACTTCGACTCTGGGGTAGATGTTCACTTTAAAGCTTATTATGCAAGTCAATAATGTAGATGTAGGTTGTTGATTGATTCGTTAAAATATTTGAGTACATTCATAAAACCCACAATCAGTTTATGGTCCCATATATCTGGGGGAGTTATCGATCTAAATATTAAATTGTTGCTTGCTTCACTTATTTTTTGGCGTCAAGGCAGATTGATAAATTATGTTAGCTTAGGGCAAGTTGAATTATCGCTGCTGGCGCGGACATGGGCTGTTCGGGGTTTTTGGTAATTTTTATGTTTTAAATTAGATTTGGGATTCTTAAAATTAGCTTATTCTCTAGGGGTGCAGGTGTTTAGTTCGTTATAACTTATTGCCTAGAGCAATTAAATCATTCGTTCGCGCTGCGTGTAATAGGTGTGTTCGATACGGGTTATTGTTCGATTTGCACTCTATTAGGGAATCTCAAGACTGGTTCCCAGCGGAGCGGATAATATTATGTCTTAATATCTGAGTAAAGCGAGGCAATTTGTCTTTTATTTAACCGATAACTACTCGAGTTGTAGAAAAGCTTAAATAATTAACATAATTATGTTTATTATGGTTAGCGTAACATTATCAGTGCCTGAAGATATTAGAAAAACAATGAAAGATTTTCCAGAAATAAACTGGTCTCATATAGTTCGTGAAGCAATTGTAAAAAAAGCAGAATCTCTCCAAATAAAAAAGGAATTATTGAAAGAGGTTCAGGAAGAGAAAGAATTTAGTTCTTGGGCTACTGCAGTGGTTCGTGAAGGTCGTTCTAAATGAGGTTTGTAGTCGATACAAATATTTTATTTAGTTATTTTAAGGATGATAGTTTTGGGCGAAAGATGATATTTCACCCATCATTTGAACTATTTTCTCCTAAATTCGCATTGTCTGAAATCCAGAAAGACTCAGATTTGATAATGAAAAAGTGTAAATTATCTAGAAATGAATTCGATCTTTTGATTGACTCTCTGAGCGAAGTTGTGAAGTTTATTCCAAAAAAAGTTTATTCTGCTTCATTAGATGATGCTGAACATTTATGTCCAGATATCGACGATGTAGACTTCTTCGCACTCTGTCTGAATATGAATGCTCCTTTATGGAGTAACGATAAATTATTGAAATCTCAGGAAAAAATAAAAGTTCTGTCTACAAAAGATATTATCGAGTGTTTCTTCTAGTCTTTGAGTCTGGGGCTTCCTTTCCCGAGGACTCCAATTTATTGGTTTACTTCAAAAAACTAAATTACCTCTATGGGTTTATCTTTAGGTCGTCTAATTACTTCACTTCGTTCAGCTATTAGGGCAAATTAAATTATCGCTGCTGGCGCGGGCATAAACTGTTGGAGGCTGGTGGTGGTTTTCAATCAGTGCATGCGGTGGCTTTCATTGATTTTGAAAGTTGTGTAAAGGGAGCGTAGAATATAATGTCTTTAGGCTACATTGTGATTAAAACTTGCAATAATATCCTTCAAACGACTTCGGCCCTCGAACACCTAACTAAACTCCCCAACGGAGGTTGATTTAGCCCTGCTGAAAGCGGGCAAAATCAATCGTGAGTGCAATATCAAATCATTAGAATTATTTAACAGTCAACGCTCAACAATCAACGGTTTACGGTCTACAGTTTACGGTCATCGTTTCACAGTCAACGCTCAACGCTCAACGGTCCACAGTCAACGGTTTACGGTCAACAGTAAAACGGTTCATGGTCCACAGTCAACAGTTCTTAAATCTTAAGATGTATAATCAAATGATCAATTATAATAACCGGTCGATGTCTGGTCCGATTCTCCGACTTCTCAGCAATTAGTTCAATAATCCCAAATCTAGTAAGTAGCTTAATGTCATCACTCACAGCCTTAAACGGCCGACCCAGAACCTTAGCCAATTCGTAAATTGACCTAGGTTTCTTGTATTTGATAGTATCCATCATCCGAGCCTTCTCCTTAGACAACAACTTCCTAAAAGAGTCAAGTCCATCAAAATCATAAGCATCCTTGTCAATCTTCTTCTCATTTCCAAATAAATTAAACGAACCACCTTCTTCCCTAATCGTAACCTCACGAGTTTTTGTTCTTACCATGTTTCTTATCTTTTTGTAAACCGTCAACCGTTTACCGTAAACTGTCAACCATCAACTGTCTACCGTTTTCCGTTTACTGTCAACTGATAACTGATAACTGATAACTGACAACTGACAACTGTGTAAGCCCTCAGGTTTACACCATATCTATCATTTACGAATATATATACCTTCCCCCGAACCCATTCAAATTTTTCAAGCTGTCATTTCCCAAAAATTACACCAAAAGCTTTTTAAAAGAAACCCTGTATACAGCACCAAATCGCATAGAAACCAAAAGGCAGCCACGTAAGCTTTTTAAACTGAAATCTCATAATGATACTATCTTAATGGGGGATTAAAATGTACATTTGCCACAAACGAATGTAATTTCAAATTAACCTTAAGATATCAACCGATTAGTTCCCCTATAACTATTTGGTTACCCGGTGTCTATCAAGACATCAATGCATAGAAGCATAAAGGGGGATAAAAAATAAAAAATGAAATTCAAAAAAATCACAGCAATCGCAGGTAGTCTGCTAATGACTGGATTAACTGTTGCAGCTGCTAGTGCTGCGGCTTTCCCTGCCCCATTCGTTAAGAGTGGTACAGCAGACGTGGCTATTGTTTACGGAGCTAATGCTGATTTAGTAGCATCAAACAACGTACACACAGCTTTAGGAAAGTTCGTAACTTCTACTGGTGCTGTAACTGTTGAAGGTGGTGAAGCTTTTACTTTAGAGAAATCCTCTGACAAGTTTAACTTCGGTGACGCGTTAGATACAATTTACCCATCATTAGATGATGGTGACTTGGAATCTGCTCTAGCTGATGGAACTTATGATGATGGATCTATTGATGAAGACTTCTCACAAGAAATTACTTTAAGCACTAGCACCCACACTCTGGAACTTTTCCATGATGAGGATGTTAACGGTGATGCTCCTACAATTGGTTTCAAAATCGATAAAGATGATGTAGTTTTGAAGTACACAATGGACTTTGATGGTAGCGATGTGAATGTTTCTGAAATGGCTGAGACTGATATGCCTCTCTTAGGTTCTAATTACTATGTACTTAGTGCTGATGAGGATACTATCGAGTTATTAGATACTGCTGAAAAAACTGCTTTAAATCGTGGTGAAACTGCTACTGTTGCAGGTAAAGCTATTACTGTTGAGTACATTGGTACTAATAGTGTTAAATTTACTGTTGATGGTGAATCTACAGATTCTCTTGAAGAAAACGAACAATATGAGTTAGATGATGGTTCATACATTATCCCAACTGATATTATGACTTCTGCAAAAGATTCTGTAACTGACTCAGTAGAATTTTCAATCGGTTCAGGAAAAATCGTTATTTCTCAAACTGAAGATAACGTTCAAGTTAACGATGAAGATGTTGATGGATTAGAAGCTAATTATGTAATTGATTCTGATATTATCGATTCTGATATTATCGATTCTTTAACTTTAACTTGGGTAGCTGACGATGATATGTTCTTATATGAAGGTGAAACTTTAGTTATGCCTTTATTCGAGAATGTTAAAGTATTCTACGGAGGTCTAGACTTCCCAACTGATTCAGAAACTATCTCAATGAACAATGCAGACACTTTCACTATTGAAATGGATAACTATGATTTCCCAGTAATGTGGACTGATGGTGAAACCTCACCGACAATTAAGTCAGGTGAAGAATATTACGAATTAGTATTAGCATTAGAAAATATTACTTATGCTGCTAAAGGTTATGACATTTCAGATGTGGCAAATGCAACATCTGGGTGGTCAAACATTACTTTAAGTAACGGTACTGTTGTAGATATTAATGACCAGAATGAAACTGCAGCTCTTGCAGAAACTTATCTGGCTAATGTTCTTCCTGTACAAGACGGTGAAAGATTCATAGCTACAAAAATTACAGATGATTTATCAGATGTAGAAACTATGTACTATGAAATTGACACTATTGACGCAGGAGATGCAGATTTGGTTCTTAAGTTAGAAGATTTAATCGAAGACAATGATTTGGACTTCGGTGATGTTGCTGACGATAATGACCGAGGAGATATCAATGTAGTTTTAGAAGAGTTTAGTGTAGATGAAGATACAGCGTATCTAAGTTTTACAGACGCTACTGACTTCAACAAATTAGTTTCAGAAACTGGTATGGTAATTACATTACCTACAGTTACTGCAATTGAAGACTTGGATGGAAATACAGTAGAATTTAACTTCCACGAAGCTAATGAAGATGGTGACCTAGTTACAACTGGAACTGACTTCACTGTAGAAGCTTCTTTGAACGGAGATAAGGATGTTATCTACGTTACAGACGCAGGTACTACAGACATGGACGACGACGATGACCTATACGTAGGTTACGTTGCTTCAGAATTAGCCTCTAAGACAACTTTGGACAAATCAGGAGATGAAAACGACTTCGAAGTAGAATACTACGGAGAAGAAGTTACTGCTGACGTTCAAGTTATCATGGGTGGTGAAGTATCAACTGCTGCCGCTGCTGATTTCTTACCAGTTAAAGCTAGTGAAATTGACAATGTTAAGTCTAAGAACTTAGTAATTGTTGGTGGATCATGTGTTAACGCTGCTGCCGAAACTCTATTAGGTGGTGCATTATGTGGAGAAGACTTCACAGCTGCAACAGGAGTAGGTGCAGGTCAATTTGTAATTCAAGAATTCGTAGACGGATTTGCCCCTGGTAAAACTGCTCTATTAGTTGCTGGTTACGAACAAGCTGACACTGTAAATGCTGTAACTTATTTAACAAAGACAGCTGATGTTGATACATCAGAAAAAATTGTTAAAGGTATGGAATCTGTAATCGATTTAGCATAACTTCCGGGAAAGTCTAAAAATTTATTTTTTTTATTTTTTTTGTTTTTTCTCCCCAATTTATTGGGGGAGATAAGGCGCGCAAACGCCTTACGTTAGAAAAAGTACTTGCGAGCGCCTCGAACCTTGCAAGGAATAGGCGAAGCGTGTTTTTCTTTTCTTCTAACAAGAAGAAAAGAACTGGCCAATTGGGCAAATTGTTCTAACGAACAATTAATTTTTTATTATTGGACGTAAGTCTTTTATTATTATTCTAATTATTTTGATAAGTTTAAATCATTGGAACAAAACAATTCCTTCACTCCGTTCAGTGATTCCCATACAAAATTTCGTCAAAACTTTACCAAGGGTTTTGACCTGTCTGAAATTTTGGCACCCATATTCCCAAGCGAATGGTACCCAGAAATTTATCTCAGTTTTTTGTTGCTTTAGTGTTTAGCACTGATATAAAATCCCACAAAATGAAGTTCCGAATCAATTACATTGGAACTTTGTTTCCCGAAGGGCGACCGTTTCCTCAAATAGAGGGAGTGGATGATTTTTGTGGCTATTACAAAAATTTGACCCATAAATCATAATATTATCCACTGCGTTGCAGACATAAACTGTTCTTCTCTAATCGCTCAAATGTTCCCTTCTGTGCCCCCTGCCTAATCCATGCCTTAATCCGTGAAATCCGTGTGCTAAAATTGCCTTCTGTTTTTGCCTAATACCTCTCCTCCCATTACTCCCCCTGTCTAATCTGTGTGCACGATAGCATCCGTGAAACCCTTGGTAAAAAATGCCATGATGCATTCAATAAGATTTAAAAAACAAGCTTTCCATAATATTATATCCCAAATGCTGGGTAGTACGCTAAAACAAATTGCGGGCAAACCAGGTACATCGGTCTAAGACCCTTTGGGCTTTTCTTTCTTTAATAATTTTGCTTCTTCTCCCAACTTTTACCAAAAACACAATTATTTCTAAATCTCAACATAACTTACATAACCTGGAAAAATTGTTCGCTCCACTCATATAAATTTGAATTATCGCCGCTGGCAGAAGCAAATAGTGTAAATTATTTTTTTAAATTTGATGGTATTTTCTGTTTGAAATATAATATTTGTCCCTGACGGAGTCGATAATTAAAGTGTCTTTAATGAGCTAATGTTGCTAAATATCAATGAATTAAATTTTTGAGTTAGTCAAAATTTGGAGAAGAGCCATAATTTTTTATTGAAATCATTCATGCTTATATTTTTGATACACGATAAATAGTTGTACTTGTCGATTTTAGTTAATCCTGCATATCTATGAGCGTCAGAATCTTTTGGTAATCAACCACATTCAATTTCCACGATTGTTTTATCTTTATGTTTCTTCATCTCTTGTATTAAAAAATTTTCTGTCTGCTTCTCATAACTCGGAAAGTCTCTGCAAAAGTGAATCGATATTTCTTTGCTCTCTTCTTCCTCAAGTAAGTTCCCAAGAAGAATCTGAACAACAATTGAATACAATTTAAACTTAAATCTTGCAGGCTTTGCATAAGAAGGAATCGTATATTCCCTATTCTTCCAATGGCTTTTAATTTTGTCTATAACCTCCTCTTTAAACCTAAAACTTTTAACACATCCTCTCTTATCAACAACACAAATACTATAATCCTTATGAAATAAATCCTGTCCACTAACATCAATTTCTATTCTCATCCCGTATTCAAAAAGAGCATAGTTTAATTGTTTATTTTGATTGCTGGATAATGTCTATGGCTATTACAAAAATCCCACCCATAAATCATAATATTATCCACTGCGTTGCGGACATAAATTGCTCTTCTCTAATCGCTCAAATGTTGTAGCAGTTGCACAAAGTATTGTCCCATATATCTGGGGGAGTTAGAGACCTAAAGATTAGATTGTTCTCCCGCCCATAAATCATAATATTATCCGCTACGCTGTGGACATAAACTGCTCAATTCGAAAGTTCAATTGATGTTAACATAAATTCTTCTTACATTTTTTGACTAATCTTGTTCTAATCCGTTCAATCCGTTTCATCCGTGAGCCAAACTTGCCCTCTGTCTTTACCTGATACTTAATACCTAATACTCCCCCTGTCTAATCTGTGTGCACGATAGCATCCTAATGCATTCTATAAGATTTAAAAAAAGCTTTTATCTTTATCCAATAACATAAATCAAATCTAAAAAGAAGTATATATTTCATCAGGATAAATGAAAACAATAAGTTATATAAGCCAGAGAATGCAATTAAATTTAATTAAGTCCATAGGATCTTCACGGATCCTATGCTTCTTCTTCTGATATGAAAAGAATTTGTGTTTATTTGGATGGTAGTAACTTTTATTTTTCCATAAAGAGAAAATTTGGTTGTAAAATAGATATTGGAAAGTTCTGTGGAAAGCTTTCAGATGGTTGTGATATGTCTTCTTATTGAAACCACACCCCTTTAGGGTGTGGATGCCTTTTTTCGATATTATGGCACCTGAAAGGCGACCGTTTCCGCAAATAGAGGGAGTGGATGATTTTGCGTTAAGAAAGTCCCGCGGTTAAGCCACATGCTTTAAACGAAATCTCGTGAAAAACTTTCCCCCGACGGCTTTACATTGAAAACTTTACCAAGGGTTTTCAACTGCCTGTAAAGTTGTCCACAAGGGTTTTTTACTGCCTGAGATTTTGTTCCATTAGCGTGTGGTTAGCGAGACTTTTAGCAAAATTTGACTTAATATTAATAAAATATTATATAGCTCCAATAGAACAATCAGGTGCCCCTGAAATGTATGCAAAACAACAAAGCTTTTTTGATAAATTAAGAGAGGATAAGAAAATAAGAGTTATCTTTGGTAGGCTAGAAAAAAGAAAACGTAACGGCAAAGTATACTTCATTGAAAAAGCAACAGATGTTAATTTAGCGCTTGATTTAGTTCTTGATGCTCAGAGCGGTTTTTATGATAAGGCATTTTTAATTTCAAATGATGGGGATTTTTCAGGGGCAGTTAAAGCAGTAATAAATAAATTTAACAAGCAGATAGTATATGTCGCAATAGGAAGTAACAACTCAATCTCTCATCACTTGAAATCAGTATCAAGTCAAACAATAGTTGTTAGTAGAAAGTTTATTGAGGACACTATAATTTCTTAACATCTATCTAAATCGAATTCACATGTCTTATAAAAAATGAAATTTTTCAATCTTTCAAGCTTCCTAAAAAAATCCAGTAGCGTATGATCAGCGAGGATTGTGGTGAAATTTGACTAACAAAGAATTAGAAAGAAGCAATGTGCATTTTTCACACAGAAGACATAATATTATTCACTGCGTACCTAAGGGGCATACCAATGGCACGAGAACCTTTTTTCAAAAGGCGAGAACCGGAATGAAACTTCTCAGGTTGCAGACATAAACTATTCTATTAAAAACGCTTAATTACTTTCTTTTTTTTGCCCCTTGCCTAATCCATGCCTTAATCCCTGTCCCATCCGTGAGCCAACTTGCCCTCTGCTTTCCGTCCACCGTCCCCGTCAATCGTAGACCGTAGACCGTTTGGCGCAAACCGTTAACTGTCGACTGTAAACCGATAACTGACAACCGATAACTGACAACCGTAAACCGTCCCCTGACAACTGACTACTGCAACCTTCGGTTGCATGTCTATTCAAAAAAAACCACTACCCATTTTTTCCCTTTCTTCAACTCCGTAGTTTCTAAAGAATAGTACCGAAAACTTTTTAATGATAACCTCCTTATAGCCCATCAAATCAGCGATACAACACTTTTGGGATAAATTATAGTTTTTCTTAGCAAAACTCCCCGATAAGGATTAAGACTAACTTTTCTCTAATTATAGTATCGTTTGTGGTGAGTGAACGGCTCTTGCATTTTGTGGACAAAAAATGAAGAGTTGTTAATTCCCTTAAACCGAGTAGTTCCCCTATAACTATTTGGTTAAATGGTCGTCTTACGTCGACCTTGAAGCAAAGAGGAAAAAAGGAGGATAAAAAATAAAAAATGAAATTTAAAAAAATCACAGCAATCGCAGGTAGTCTGCTGATGACTGGATTGACAATTGCAGCTGCTAGTGCTGCGGCTTTCCCTGCCCCATTCGTTAAGAGTGGTACAGCAGACGTAGCTGTTGTATACGGAGCTAATGCTGATTTAGTAGCATCAAACAACGTACACACAGCTTTAGGAAAGTTCGTAACATCTACAGGCGCAATGTCAGTAACAGGTGGTGAGAGTTTTAAGTTAGAGAAATCTTCGGACAAGTTTAATTTCCAAGATGGATTAGACGCGGTATACACAAGTCTAGATAAAGATGAAATGTCTTTTTTGGCTGACGGAACTTACGACGACGGAGACGTTGACGAGGATTACGAGCAATCAATCACTTTGGGATCTCAAACTTTAGAATTATTTACTGATAACGATTACAACAATGATGCACCAACAGTTGGTTTTCATTGGACTAATGCAGACCCAGTATTAAATTATACACTGGACCTAGATAATGAAGTACTTTTTTCAGATATGGTTGAGACTGATATGCCTTTGCTTGGAGCAAGTTATTATGTACTTGCTGCATCTGCAACTCAGATTGATATCCTAGATTCTGCTGAGTCACAGATGTTAGCTCAGGGTGAAACTGTAACTGTTACATTGGATGGAGAGGCTTATACTCTTTCAGTTGATGTATATAGTGATTTTACAGCAAAATTCACAGTTAATGGAGAATTTTCAGAAAAGTTATCTGAAGGAGGATATGACGAAGTATCAACAGATGTTTACGTTGTAGCCAAAGAAATTAATTATGCTGCAAAAGAAACTGGAATTAGTGATGTTCAATTTGCCCTTGGAAAAGGAAAGATTGAGTTAATCGATGGAAATGAAGCTGAGTTAAATGGTGATAAGATTGATGGTCTAGAAGTTGCTCTTACAGAAGGTAATAATGCAAGTTACTTTGAAACAGCAACTTTAATGTGGAAGTCAGATAGAGACACTTTCTTAACAGAAGATGATTCTCTAATGATGCCTGGTTTTGAAAAAATCAGTTTATCATTTGGAGGTTTAAATATGCCTTCAGATTCAGAGATAATATCTGTTGACAACGGAGAAACTATGACTTTAAGTATGGATAACTATGATTTACCTTTTGTTTGGTACAACGGTACTGCAGCAATATTAGGTGAAGAAGATGCTGTCTTAGTGACTAATACATCAACCTTAGATAACAATACTTGGACTTCTCCTGCTAGAACAGAAAACAGTACAGGTGGTTTAGCTTTAGTAGAAGGTAATAGATTTATTGTAACTAATCTTGGTACAGACTTAACTGATGTTGAAACTATGTATTATGAAGTTACTACTGTTGAAAATGATACTGATATCCTAGTTGAATTAGAAGACCTAATAGGTACCAATGATTTAACTTTTGATAAATTAGAAGCAAATGATAGAGGAGTAGTTACTGCTACATTGGATGCTATAAATGGAACCGTAGCAGGTGCTACTGCTTACATAACTTTTTCAACTACTAGTAATACTATCTATCATAACAAAGTAGTTTCAGATAAAGGGATGGTAATTACTTTACCAGCCTTGACTGATGGAGTTATCTCTGACATTGATGCAGGATTCCCTCTGAATTTTTCAGAAGCAGATAAAGATGACGACCTAACACAAGGTCGTGAGTTTTTTGCTACTATTAGTAATACAACTAATGAGAGATTACATGTATCTACACATAACTTAACAGCTTATGATGAAGAAGAATCTACCGATAATTTTATCGGCTATGTTCCTTCAAATTTAGCTTCTAAGCTTACATTTGATACTTCCGCCGATGAAAATGATTTCTCAATCGAATATTTCGGAGAAGAAGTCATGGCTGATGTGTATGTTGTTGTAGGAGACGCTACAATGACTACTGCTACTGCTGATGAATTCTTACCAGTTAAAGCAAGTGAAATTGATAATGTTAAGAGTAAAAACTTAGTAATTGTTGGTGGATCATGTGTTAATACTGCTGCTGCTACTTTATTAGGTGGTTCGTTATGTGGAGAAGACTTCACAGCCGCTACAGGAGTAGGTAATGGCCAGTTTGTAATTGAGGAATATATGGACGTTTTTGCTACAGGCAAAACTGCTCTATTAGTTGCTGGTTACGAACAAGCTGACACTGTAAATGCTGTAACTTATTTGACTCAAATGGAAGATGTTGATACATCAGAAAAAATGGTCATGGGGTTAGAATCAGTAATAGGATTAGGATAACTTCCGGGAAAGTATAATTTATTTATTTATTTTTTTTTATTTTTTTTCTTCCCCTCTCAAGAAGAGGGAAAGAAAAAAGTTTTTTTTGATTAGTTGACGAGAGTCAATTATATTCTTATCTAGATTTAATTTTAACATAAAAATTCTCAAAAGCTTTACAGCTTTTGTTATTACCATACAAAATTTCGTCAAAACTTTGCCCAGACGACTTTACATTGAAAACTTTTCCAAGGGTTTTCAATCGCCCGTAAATTTGTCCACAAGGGTTTTGACCTGTCCAATTGGGAGAATGGATGATTTTTGTGATAGTACAAAAATTCGACCCATAAATCATAATATTATCCACTGCGTTGCGGGCAGAACTGTTCTTCTCTAGTTGCTCAATTGATGTTGATATGGAACAATTGGGACTTAGTTGTTCCAGGTATTGTCCCAACATATCTGGGGCCTGAGAAAATTACCTCAGGTTCTCGCGCCCTCCTTGTGGTGGAGTTAGAGACCTAAATATCTAATTGTGGTTCCCATCCACCCATATAAATCATAATATTATCCACTGCGTTGCGGGCATAAATTGCTCGGTTATAATCGCCCAATTGATGTTGACATATGGAGCAATTGGGATTAGTTGAGCCAAGTATTGTTCCCTATAATCTGGGGGAGTTAGAGACCTAAATATCTAATGTGTTTTTTACTAATCATAAACAATTCTCAAAAACTCTTTGGAGTTTTTGCTATTCCCACCCAGAAGCGAGTTGAAATCAAAGATTGAAATCTCGCAACCCACCCATAAATCATAATATTATCCACTGCGTTGC
The DNA here is from genome assembly GCA_027858295.1 of Nanobdellota archaeon. Lineage (GTDB taxonomy): Archaea > Nanobdellota > Nanobdellia > Pacearchaeales > GW2011-AR1 > GW2011-AR1. Next base: position 24,015 of record JAQICZ010000010.1, read on the forward strand.
GGGCAGAACTGTTCTATTAAAATCGCTCAATTGAGGTATTAAATATCATAATTCCGTGCCCACCCATGGGGGAGTTATCTACTCTTTCACCTGATTGGTTCTTTGTCTAACCCCTACCCATAAGACAATAATATTATCCACTGCGTTGCTGGCATAAATTGCTCTACCCTAATCGCTCAATTGATGTTGATATATAGAGCAATTGGGACTTAGTTGCTCCAAGTATTGTCCCCCTACAATCTGGGGAAATTATCGACTATTTCATCTAATTGGTTTGTAACAGGAAGTCAGATTAATATGTTGAATTATCCACTGCGTTGCGGGCATAAACTGTTCTATTTGAAACACTCAATCTATTAATGTTAACAGAAATCCCTCTTGCTCCCTGCCTAATCCCTGCCCTAATCCGTGAACCAAATTGCCTTTACCTAATACCCCTCCCCTGCCTTCCCACCTCAAACTTCCAGCCTCTAGCCCACAGCTGCGAAGTTGTTTTCTGTAATAAGTTTAAAAAATATGAATTCTTAAAAGAAATATGAAAAAAGAACAATTTCTACTCTATGAATCCGATGATGGAAAAGCGTCGCTTGAAGTTCTCTTTAAAGATGAAAATATATGGGCATCTCAAAAGGCAATATCTGAATTATTTGGAGTGGATAGAAGTGTGATTACTAAACATTTAAAGAACATTTTTATTGATGAGGAATTAGACGAAAAAAGCAATGTGCATTTTTTACACATTGCTAATTCAGACAAGCCAGTGAAGTTTTATTCACTTGATTCAATCATCTCAGTAGGCTATAGAGTAAATTCAAAAAAAGCAACAAGATTTAGAGTTTGGGCTACAAAAAAAATTAAAGAATTTGTTATTAAGGGATTTTCTATAGATTCTGAAAGATTAAAAAATGGAGAGAAGTTTGGAAAGGATTATTTTAAAGAATTATTAGAAATTGTTAGATCAATTAGATCAAGTGAGAGAAGAATCTATCAGCAATTAACAGATCTATTTAGAGAATGTAGCATTGATTATAGCAAGGACTCAGAAATAACAAAAGATTTCTACGCAAATGTTCAAAATAAATTTCATTATGCCATTACTAATATGACCGCGGCAGAGATAATATTTGCTAATGCAAACTCAAAAACAAAGAATATGGGATTATCTACTTGGAAGAAGTCTCCAGAGGGTCGAATACTGAAAAGTGATGCCATTATTGCAAAAAACTATTTAACAGCTGAAGAAATTAAGCGACTTGAAAGAACAGTTTCCTCATTTTTTGACTACATAGAAAACATAATTGAAAAAAGAAAATTATTGAGCATGTTAGATTTGGCGAATAGTGTAGACAAATTTTTGAATTTCAACGAATTCAGATTGCTAGTTGGATTGGGTTCTATCTCTAAAAGCGATGCAGAAGAAAAAGCGTTTTCTGAATACAAAAAGTTCAATAAAAGTCAGTCTATCTATTCAGATTTTGATTTAGAAACAGATAAAATGCTAAAACTATTCGAAAAGAATTATTCATATATTCAATAAAATTTTAAAAACAAATTGCCCACCCATAAATCATAATATTATTCACTACACTGTGGGCATAAACTGTTCTTCTCTAATCTCTAAATTGATATCTATAGAAATCCTACTTGTCCCTTTCCGAATCCCTGCCCTAATCCGTGAACCAAATTGCTTTCTGCCTTTACTTAATATCTAATGCCCCTCCCCTCTTCTCCCCCCTGTCTTAACCAACAACTAATAACTAACAACTAAAAACTGCAAAGTTGCAAAGCAACTTTGCTAACCTTTTTATATCCAAAATTCCTACCCCTTGTATGAGAAAATTAATGTCAAAAAAAGACGAGGCTAAAAAACAAAAAAGAAACCAATACATTCTCGGAATTATCCTAGTAGTAGTAATGTTCGGTTCAGTCTTCGGAGTAATTGCCGGTTCGTTTAATTCAGATAACAAGACAACTCAAGAGAAAATAACCTACAAAGGCCTAGCTTTCGACCAACAAGGTTCCTTTTACACTCTAAGCATTGGCGAGAGAATATTCTACTTTTCAGAAGACCCTAGAGAATTAGATTCATTAAACTACGACTTCAACATGACTTCAATTATAACTAAATTAGTAGGGCAGCCACTTTACCTAGACTCAGAAGATTATTATGTATCACAAGAAATAGCTCAAAACGTTCAAGCCTATCCTTCAAGAATGCAGTCAGCTTGTATTAACGAAGACGATTGTTATGATGAACTACTTCCAATAAAAGACTGCTCAAACAATATGATTATCGTAAAAGAATCTTCAGAAAACAAAATCTACGAAGAAGACAATTGTATCTTTATCGAAGGTAAAAGTGAAGACCTTATGAAGCTAGCAGACATAGTAATTTTACAATTATTAGGATTAAATTAATAAACAAAACTCTCTAATTATTTGAGTACTGATGACTCATAACTGAGAACTTATTAAAATGGCAAAAAAAGATATCCCAAAGAAAAAAGAAGACGTAAAAGAAATTTTTGAAGTCGGAGATAAAGAAATAGTCTCAGGAGGCGTTTCAGAAACTCCCGTGATTGCTAAGGGGCAAGAAGGTCACCAATCAAAAGTTCTAAGAAACATATTAATAATTGTAGGTTTAATCCTCGCAATTACATTCGGAGGCTACCTTTACATAAACTCTTTACAATCACCAAGCTACGACGGCATTGAGTTTACAACAGTTCAAGAAGGGACTCTTACATTCTATAAGACAACAGTTCCGGCTCTTCCAGACCCTAGGGCAACTAATTTTTATTTCAGGACAAATCCTTCAAAGTTAAAGAAAATACCATTCAATAGAGAAAATTTTACACTTATGAGATTTGCCGCATTAAATGGGACAGACTTATTTGATTGCAATGAGGGAGATGAGGCGATAGCAGAAGTAACTCTATTGAAGGTTCATGAAGTATTGGGTATTGGTATAGAGAAAGTAAGCTCTGGATGTGAAAGTCAAGGGCTCTATAATTACTTTAATTTTATACCCTCAGAAAAAACTGAAATTATTGAAGTCGGAAAAAATTGTTATGATATTCATGTTTCAGATTGTGAGATTATTCCAGCAGTAGAAAAAATATTAGCTGAAATAATAGTCAACTACAATCAAAAATGAACAACCTAATCTTAGGAATAATTTTAACACTACTTCCTCTAACAGAATTACGTCTAGGACTTCCAGTAGCCCTACTCTATGCAAAAGAACTAGCTCTCCCAACAATACCAATTTTAATATTAATCCTAGTCTTAAACATCCTCCTAATCTTCATCCTCTTCTTCTTCTTAGACTTCATCCATCACAGACTGATGAACTGGGGTTTTTATAACAGAACCTTCGCAAAAATTCTACAAACCTTCCAAAAAAAGACTCATAAATTCGAACATAGTCATAAATCCTTAGGTTTCTTCGCCTTGATTCTCCTAGTTGGAATCCCACTTCCATTAACAGGCGCTTACTCCGGAGTTCTCCTTTCTTGGTTGTTAGACTTAGAGAGAAAAAAGAGCATCTTAGCAATCTCCGCAGGAGTCATAATCGCAGGCCTAATAATCTACTTCACAACACTAGGCGCCTTTACATTATTCTAAGCTCGATTATTTGATTCGTCGGTAAGCGATTGTTCGATAATTCAGACATCATATTTATTTCAATCTGCCTTCTAGCCGTCTCCTCTATTGGTAGTATTTGTAAAAAAATTAAGATTAACCAGAAGCTGTAAAAGCAACTGGCAGTAACCTTCAACAAACGACTTCGTCCCTCGCAACACTAATTCAACATCTCCAACGAAGATGATTTTAGCCCTGTCGAAGACGGGCAAAAATCATCGTGAGTGTAATAATAATAATTTCCCAATTTTATCAGAATTAATTGAATTCTCCAATCCTACAGAATCAAATAAACCTCCTTGCATAATCCCTTAAATCCCAAAAATCCGTATACTAAATTGCCTTCTTCTTCTTCTTCTTCCCAGCTTCAGGCTTCAGGTTCCTAGCCTTCTGTTCTCTTTTAAATTTCTTCTTCCCACCCATAATAGAACTCTGATACATATGCTTCAAATCAGTATAGAAAGGAATCTCTTCAACCTTAAATATAAAAACCCCAGCAAACCAAATCAAGACAACAAACAAAGTACTTCCAAGATACCAGAACAACTTATGTGTAATATCAAACATTGCCGAGCCTTCTAAGTACATAATACTCAATATATAGATTCTAATTACATTGATAATAAAGAAAGTCCCAAAGGTAAATAGTAATAACTTCAATCTCTTTACAAGCCCAATACCTGATGTTGCCAGATTTAATATCAGTAATAGGAAATAGGCACTTCCTGCCACACAAGCCCCAATAATCTCAATAGCCCGATTACCAATAAAGATGGTGTTTGCAAGTAAAATCGGGTCGTAGAGTGGCTGCAAAGCCCAAAATGCAGGGTATTTAGTCAAAGGCAAGAATATAAAATAAAACAAATCCAATCCAGGAACGGCTATAAGCATAAGAAGAACATACCTAAAAATAATATCTAAAAATCTTTTTCTTTCACCTTTTGTTTCTCTCATTGAATAAACAAATAAAACTGATTTAAATAATTTAACTAATCTAAAAACTAATGACTAAGAACTAATAACTCGTATTACTTTTTTCTAAGAATTTTTCTAGCTACAAGAATAATTGCAATCAATAAGATAAGGTTTAATAAAACAATACCCGCGATTTGTAAATTTTCTTTACTTGCTAAATCTTTAACATTGAAAGTACCAGCTGCTACTTCAACAACTACAGGTTGAGTTGCTACAACTTTTCCATCATAGTTAGTGTAAATATTAAATTCTCTTGAACCTTCAGCTTCATCATTTAAGTTGAAAGTAAATTCTACTTCTTTAGTCTCTCCTGCTGGAACAGAAACAACTTCAGGTTTAACAGACATTAAGCTTGCCCAAGCCTCAAATCCATCTGATGTAAGAGTATAAACTGCTGCATCATCACCAGCATTTGTAACAGTAGCCTTAACAGTCATAGTTTCTCCTGCTTTAACGACTTCTTCTACTAAAGTAGCAGCAATTGTTGGAGCAATAAACTTACAGTCCCCTGCAACTTTGAAATTAACATAACTGATGGACTTATCATCTTCATCATTCTCAAAAACATCATTATCTTCGTCAAAAACTTCAAATTGAAGTCTATAGCTCTTTTCATCTAATTCTTGAGGAATAGTTAAAGTATAAGTAAATTCTTCGTAGTCAAAATAGTCAACTGTTGTGAATTCAATTTTCTTATAAGCTTCTAATAAACTGGAGTAAACTTCTACATAAACATCATCTTCATCTCTGTCACCAATATTCCAAACTCTTCCAGTAAAAGTTAACTCTGATCCACAAGCTACAACTTCCTCATAAAATTCATCTTCAAATGGCATTCCATTAATCTTAAGATCGTCAACAATCACAAAATGTTCGTCAGTTCTAACTTCAATATTAGAAGATTTATCGTATGCACAAGTATTATCTCCGTCATGTGCTGAATTTCTATCATCAATTTCACCAGTAACTCTTACATAGAATACAGCATCTGCTCCATCAAAGTCATCAATATTCTCATCTAATTTAAACGTAACAGTAATAGTCTTATCATCATTTTCATCTAAATCAAAATCTGCTTCACTGTCATCCATAATACTTAATCCCTCTTCAGTATATAATTCCCATTCAAGTTCAACATTTTGAATATCCCAAGAACCTTCATTCTCAACAGTAAATTCAACTTCAACTTCATCTCTTAAGTACCAATAGTCATCATCATCTCCGTATCCAGTAATAACCTTAAAGTCTTCAATAACAACATCTAATCTTCCTTCATTAGCTACATCTTCACAAAAGTTAGTCTCTTCAAAAGTAACAGTCTTTGTTACGTTATCAGAAGTATTTCCTTCAATTGTTAATGTGGTAGAATAAGTTTGTCCTAGTACGAATTCAAAGTCATTAGTATTATAAGTAATTGTAATATCTTGTGCTGTTCCGTTAGTCACAGAAGCAGCCTGATCGTTAAAAGTAATAGTCTGTCCATCAATAATAGATGCAGTTGTAATAGTTAAAGATTCAGTTTCGTTAGAAGTAACTTGGAATGTAAAATTTGTTCCATCCTGAGTTAATTGTGTAAGGGAGGCATTAACAGTAATCGCTGCACTAGCTAAACTCATAAAAAGAACAGTTGCCAAAATGCTAATCGCGAATGCGAATGTTTTTGTCTTCATTACCATTTCAGAGTTACAATAGTTTATAAAGTTTTCCATATATCAGGATCTAAGTTTCTACACATAGGGCAGATTATCAAGATGTCTTTTTACCGTCGCTATAATAATCTATCACCCTTTAGTTTAATCTCTCAATAGTCGAAAGATTATTGGCTGAATCACCTAGTGATTCATTTCTCCCAAACTCACAACAGACAACTGAATCCTGATAACTTCTTCGTTTATTTTTAACAAAGGGCCTTCCCAACAAGGTTTATATATATTATAACTATCCTATAATAAGATGGTACTAAAATCAAAAGAAAATTCAGTGGGTGCATGGTCATTCTTAGTAGGTGTTATCCTAGCAATAATAATCGGTATAACAACAACTTCATTCTTACCAATTACAACAATCTCAAGATTTAGCTCAGAAATTTACGCAATATTAGTTTTATTAGGTGTAATCGTAGGATTTACTATTAATATAGAAGGAAAGGAATCTCAAACCTTCTTAATCGCTGGGGCTGTACTAGTAATAGTAAGTAAATTCGGAATGGAAAGCGTTTCAGGATCTTTAATCGGAATCGGAATTGGTGATACAGTAGTTTCAACCTTCTCAGCATTATTAGCATTATTCGTACCAGCAACAATCATCGTAGCTGTAAAAACAGTATTTGGTATAGCACGGGTATAGAAAAGTTTTTAGTCTTTAGTCGTTAGATAGTATTTCTAAAATGTCAGCAAAAATTTGACTCACTTCATTCGTATATTGATATAGGGACAAGTTGAATTATCGCCTCTGGCAGGGGCATAGATTGTGTTTGATCAATATTTTTAATTATCAGATTCAGAATTTATTCCAGAATTTATATGGCAAGCAAGCGGTTAACCTCAAACCAAGTATGCCCTTAGATTAATTCAAGGCCTTCTAATATTATGAGCGGTAGCGAATCTATCCCCTTGATTTTTGTCCTATCCTGTCCATCCTCTTAATCCGCGAGCCACATTGTTCCTATTAATTATGAATGGTAGCAAATCAATCTCTTTGCCTTAGCAGTAAACATTCCTCACTTAATCAAATCCTTCGGTATCTTATTCAAATTAATCAAACCGCCTTCAGTCAAGTCCATTCTAGGACAAGCAGTGTTCACCCAATAATCAATTCCAAAATTCTCAAACTGAGTAATATCCATATGATTATCAATAAACAGATATCCCTTCTTATCGTTTAGTGCCCTCTTATATTCAAGTGCTCTCTGGAGTCTCATCTGCCCAGGTTTTGTCGTAACAAGGATACCAATCTTATCACTCATCAAATATTTCAGAAGTGCTCCCCTTTCTTTCTTTACCATCTTGTCAATCTCTTCCTCAGGAACTCTCCAAATTTTGTTCTCTTCCAAGACATAAGTCGGCAACTTAGATTCATATGCAATAGAAACAGTGTGAAATTTACCCTGCCCAATAATTAATATAGCTTCAACCTCTTTTGGGAACTTTGGATTAGAACAACCAAGCACTTGCATCTTTACAATAACATCTTTGTCAATTTTCTCAGCTATTTTGTTCGCAACATGCAAAAATTGATTAGAATACAAAAGAGCAATCTTCTTCTCCCTGATATCAGAAACCAGCTCTTTAATTTTCTCATAGTCAGGCTCTCTCTTAGAAAGTGCTCCAATAAATACAGTCTTTACCATAAGTAATAATAATATAATTAGATTTTAAATCTTTAGAAGTGCTGTTCTTTATAGTCTTCTGGCTCAATGAATACTTTTTGAGTAGGTAAGCTGTTTCTTAAATTGTAGATTTTTATCATAAGACTTTCGTTCTCAGAGAAATCAGTGTCAATTTGTTGATTAAATAGGTCGTAAATATTATTTGAGATTATAGTCCCATTATCTCGTGCACCTTGAGTTGAAATTATTTGAATTCCTGATGGAAATTCTGAATCTTCCATTCTTCTATCTGCAAAGCGAGGATTGGCCTTTCTCCATTCTTCGAATAGGGTATGGTTATACTCCTGAAATCTTGCAAATATAGGTTTTCCTTTGTCATTTCCTAAAAATAAATTCGACCCACCACTTACTCGAGTAATTTTAGGGGTTTTGTCCTTGTCCATAAATAGATATTCAACCTTCCCATCAAAATTTAATGCACCAAATATTTTTCTATCGAGAGGATCAATAATTAATGGATTTTGTCTAGTAATTTTATTTATACTCTGGTTCCCGTAATCTTTTTTTGTCACAATATCTCCATCTTCATTGAATGTAAAAGAAAAATCTCGACTTTTCCATGGTGCTTCGTTATTTGTAATCATTAGTCCATATCTAGTTAGGGGGATATCACTTCCAGGTATCGTCCTGGTAAAAGTTATCGGATATACATGGTGATATGGAACAAGGTTTTTAACATCTTTAATTATAGCAAGTGTCCCATCCAGGCCTATGCCATAATCGTCAGAGAGTAAAAATGGCAAACTATATTCTTCGTCACAGAGATTCTCTTGAATATTAAATGAGCCTCTTTCTAAAGGTGAAGTATACTCTTTTTCCTCAAGAAGTGATTCAATATTTCTTCTCTGTACTTTAGTTGGAGGGAATTTCTTTTTATTATTAATAATCTGTTTTTCACCTTGTATTTTTCTCATTTCTTTTGAGAATAAATCCCCCTCTTCTTCTCCTGCCTTTAAGTAGTGATAAAATTTATTTGTCAAGGCCCTGCTTCTCTTAACCTCTCCCTGATAAGTAATCCAGTCTTTATCAAAAGAAATATTCTCTAATTCATCTTTTTTATGGATTTTCGAAAAGTACTCTCCTTGACGAATATCATATTCTGCCTTGTTCTCATCTTTTAGAAATCTTGAAAAACAATTTGTCAATGCTCTTAAATTCTCAATTGAAAGTTGGGTATTGTGCTTGTCAGAATCATGTGGGTTATATTTAATATCTGGAAAAAGTAACTTCCCATCTTTTTTTTCAGTATGAAAGAGAAGCCCGGTAGGGATCTTCATGTAAATTTGAAATAAATTACTTGGCACTATTTCGTTTAAGAAAAAGTTTCTTGCATTCACTTCATATGCCTTTTCTTGAGATACGGTAGTAGATTGTTCTATCTCCATAGAAAAAAAGGCTAAAAGCTATTTAATAATATTTATGTGGTTAAATTTAGCAAAAAAGAAAAAAATTAGAAGTCTTCAAATCTTCGCTTCTCTTCAGGCTTAGGCCTAGAAATTTCTTTGTCAATACTTGCAAAAGCAGGTGTTACAATAACAGTAGTATCTCCAAATCCAGCAATTGAACCTTCAAGAGCATCAGCAGTTTTCTTAATCTTAGAAATCGCTCTCTTTAACTCGATAGGATCTTTCTTCTTTAAACCTTTAATATCAATAACTGCAATAGTATAACCTTCTCTTATTGCGTTAAGAATCAAATTTGAATCTTCGTAAGTATTTAGAACGAATAACTTAACCATAACTTTGTTATTTTTTTTCTCTTGTTCTAAATCAATCTCTAAATATTCATCTTCCAGAGATTCGTCATTTGAAGAACCTGAAAACATATTCTTAATCTTTTCGAATGCCATATTATCTATACTCCTGATTTCTTTATAAAGATTTCGCAGTTTTGGTATACAGTTTACATAATCATCCACGAATACGGCAGCTGTTAGAGAATTAGTATATCTGATATCTATTGGGATTCACTTCCGAATCCCGCAATAGCCTCATTCTATTTATGTATATTTATTAAGACAAGTTAAATTATCGCTACTGGCGTGGGCATAAATTATTCGGAGTAAATATAAGCGTTTCTTCTCCCAACTTTTACCAAAAACACAATTATTTCTAAATCTCAACATAACTTACATAACCTGAAAAAATTGTTCGCTCCGCTCATATAAATTTGAATTATCGCCGTCGACAGAAGCAAAAAGTGTAAATTATTCTTTTTAAAATTGACGGTATTTTCTGTTTGAAATATAATATTTGCCCTTGACGCCCTGAGTATTAGGTTCTAGCACAAGGGTTTACCCGTGAGTCGATAATTAAACTGAGGCCCAGCTTCTAATGTTGGGTCATGTCATTGGTAGCTTAGCAGAGCAAGCTCGGCATGTCGAAGACTGGCGAAATGCAGCGGGTGCGTAATAATAAATAATCTCTGAATCAATCCGTAAAATCCGTTTAATTCGCGAGCAATATCAAAAATCATCAAGAATTTAAATCATAATAAAATATAATATTGTTTTTTTTCGGAAAGCAGTTTGCGGTTGGCAATGTCTTTTTACTTTTTCTGAGAATTAATCAATTCATCCCTAAGAACCTTCAACTCTTTAGCAAAACTCGCTTCTTGCTTATTCATAGCTGCAAGTCTTGTCTCAATAAGCTTCTTCTTATTATTCAAGTCATCGATTGTTTTTTCTTTATCAGACCTAATCATAAGTTGTCCAATAATTTTGTAAACAGGCTCAGTAGTCTTTTCAACTTCTTCAAGTGCTGCAATAGTTTCAGAAGCTTCCATTTGAAAACCTTGCTTTTGCATATAAATTGATTGTAAGTTCTGTTCTAATAATTGCATTTGTTGTAACTTTGCTTGATCCATTTTTTTTCTGTCAATTGTAAATTGTTCACCGAGGACTTATTTAGTCCGTACTAACTACTTTAACCTGAGTTCTTGGTTTGTAGAAAACTTTAGATCCACAGTTAGGACATACGAATCTCTTCTTTAAATTCGCTTCCGAGATATTCTCTTTACACTTGAAACATTTATATTCTGCCATTTGTATGATTTGTTGTTTTTATTTATTCGCACAATAAATTGTGCAAGATAGCCGTCTTTGACGGCTGTCTTTAATCTAAGTAGTACGTGTTTGACGCAAATTTCTTATTACACTTTGAGCATTCCCAAATACCGTTTGATAATCTTTTAGCACCATCTCTTTCACAGAAAGGACACTTTTGTTTAACTCTTTGTTTGATCTCAATTTTTACAAGCCTATCTCTAATTCTTTTACCATACCTCGCACCGAATCTTCCGGCCGATTTTGATTTTTTTGATTTTGTTGCCATTTTGTTTATTTTTGTTTTTTAATTCAATGGGGCTGCCCAGATTTGAACTGGGGTCATGAAGTCCCAAACCTCATAGGCTACCAGGCTACCCCACAGCCCCTCATTGACTATGATGTTAATTGGTTTGAATTTATAAGATTATGTCTTACTTCTTCTTCTTACCGTCATCATCTTTTGGTGCATTAGCTTTAACTTGTGCGTCATTAAGAGGTCCGAAGTAGCTTTGTAGCTCTTCAAGTTTCTCAGTTGATGGTTCAGTAACAATATTATTAATTTGTGTATCATAAACACCATTGTTAATCTCTTCTTGAATTTCAGTATGTGATTTGCTTTCAATTAACATTCCGAGTGCCCCAGCACTACCAACAGCAATTTTTACTGCAGCTTTCAAATCTTTACATAATAAGTTTGGTAGTTTGTTATTTGCAACTTTGATAATTTGTTCAATAGATAAATTTGCAGAATTAACTTTCTTTTGTATTCCAGAACCTTTTGTTATTCCAGCTTCTTTCTTTAACATTCCAGAAATTGGAGGTGATAAAACTTCGATATCAAAAGTTTTATTTTTAGTATCAACAGTAATTGTTACAGGTACTTGCATTCCCGAGAATCCTTTTGTTGCTTCATTAACTTTAGCAATAACATCGTTTACATTTATTCCAGCTGGCCCTAAGCTTTGGCTTACTGCTGGTCCTGGCTTCATTGCCCCACCATCAACTAATAATTTTACTTGCATTTTATTCTTCGTCTCCGTCTCTTCTAATAACTTTTACATTATCCAGTTTAATAGTTACAGGGAGTGGAATAACTGCCCCAAGTAAACTTACTGTTACTTCTTCTTTCTGTTTATCTATTCTTAAAACTTTCGCTTTCTCACCCTTCAAAGTTGACCCAATAATCTCAATAATGTCTCCGTCCTTAATTGAGATAGTTGCAGCAGTAACTTCAACCATTCCTTGGATTTCACTATAGTCGATAGTTCGGCCAATAATACCTTTGATGTATGGTAAATTATAAACAGCTTCTTCAGCAGAATCTCTTCCTTCAGCTTCTAAAAAAATGTAACCTTTAACTCCATTTGCTCTTGCAACAGAATAAATAGCAATCTTTTTTTTCTTAGCTCTTTCAGAAATCAAATCAACAGCGTTTTCTTCCTTGTTTGTTTGTACTTTAATAATGTAAATCATTTTATGTTTCAACTACAACTTAGAATCTAAGAAGTAGATATAAATATGTGAGAGATTTGATTTATAAAGTTTACTATGGCTGTCCTTATATTTGTTCATTGTTCAGAATACCCTTTGACTCTCATCATAGCTTCCCCATTTACCCCTCCTGGCATTGTAATTACATACATATCTCCATCAATACCCCAATGATTTCTATAAGATTGTCCAGAATTATCAGAATCAATCCCAATTCCCCACCCATGAATATTTTTATTTTGAGTAGGGTTAGTTGTATATATAGCATCTATCATTTGAAAATAAACCTTATCACCTTTCATCTCAATAGGGTTCTCCAACTCAAAAGATTTCCATCCCGGAGACTCAAACGTGTTCGTAGAAATCGAGCGAAGATATTTACTACTAACTTCCCCAGGGTTGCCATCATAAAGACGAACTTCTAAAGGAGAAGAAATCGTAGAAGTGTCTGTGACGTAAATCTGAAATTCATTTATCATAAAAGGATTTTTCTCAATATCAACATAAGTTATCAAAGAGTAAATCTCAGCCATAGGAAACACATTAGGACGAATACCATAAAAGATTTCCTCTGATTCACAACTTCCATCGTTGTTGGAGTACTCAGCTTTAATAGTAGGTTTTCCCCCATCTGCTTGTGTAATAACTTCATCATGTTCGACAAATCGTTTCTCATAATCTTTAATCGCAAAACTGAGTAGTCCCATATCAATTCCTCCATCTATATTGTATCCTCCATGAAGTTCCCACCAAGGAGCAGCACGAGTCTTTACATCAAGTTTAAGGTATCCTTCTGCACTCGCAAATGGGCCAAGGATTTCATTAACAATTAATTCAAGTTTAGGTGTGACATAAACTTTAGCCTCTGCATTAACTTCCGCATCAACAGAATCGACCTCAAATTTTTTGTAAAAGTCTTTTTCTATTTTCCAAGATGACCCATCATAAACCAATTTCATAGAAGTAGTCATCTCATTTCCAGCTTCCGCATATGCATTTCCCTCAATTTCACCAACAGCACCGGCATGAATCTCTAATCTTGGTCTAAGAACCAAAGGGACTCCCGCAGCAGGAATAATTATAGGTGCAAAGTTATTTTTCATTAGCAGAATATCCTTTTCAAATTCTTTTTCAATATTTCCAGTAATCTCCAAAGAAGAACTCTGTTTGATACTCGTTCCAAATTCTGCATAACTAAGTCCTTTATCAAATTCGGCACCAAAATCATAATCAATACCAAATTGAATTTCACCTTCAATGGAAATTTGATCATTTGTAGTTGAATTATCGCCATCCATGTCATATATAACCTGCTTCTCAATTGGATATTCAAAATCATACAATGTCCCACTTTTAATTGCTGATTTTTCTTCCAAATTCTCATGTGAGAGTTTCCCCCTACTTCTAATCGAGCCATTAATAATAACCTCTTCAAGCGATGCTGGAGAAGTTAAAACTTTTTTATTATCAGAAAAAGCACTGTCCACTTTTCGAAGAATTCCTCCAGGTGTTTCATTGCTAATTCCACCAATGATAATATCGCCCTTGTTTAAATCCATAGCTTCTTGAAAAGTAATATATCCATCTTCTACATTAGAAATATTATCTAACTCCTGACCAGATAGCACCTTTGTTGCTTCAGAAAGGTCTCCGGGCGTATCAACAATAACTCGTGGTTCCAATTCTTCATTATGTACAATAGAGTCCTTCTCGCACCCAATCATCAACAACTGACTCGTTCCTGCAATCAAAAGAGTTTTCTCTAACCAATTCATGGAACTCGTTAAAAAAAATCGATTAAGTTTATTTTTTAAAATTTAAGATAAAAATCTAAAAATAATATCCAGTTTTAGAGCATAAAAATAAGAAGATTAAATAACTCTATTTGAAGACTTCCATAAATAGAGAAATTAAAAAACCAATAACACCAAGAATTGCAATTCCAATAGCAGAAACTTTCGCAGTCATTTCAAACTCTTTTTTTGAAGGTTTCTTAAGAGCAATCCATACCCTCTTACATTTTTTAATAAATTGTTTAGCTTGGCCCATATTCTAAATACCACATTTGACTTTTTAAAACTAACCACTTAATGTAGCAGACCGCAAGTTGAGTATTAATATACCTTCAAACTTCTTTTGTTAATTGCCCTCAAACTCTGTCTGTCTTGCCTTCTCTCCACAAATTTTTTTGGGAGTAAATCAATCTAAACGATTTACGTTAGAAGAGGTACTTGTGAAACGCCAACAAACGACCTCGGCCCATGCAATAATAATTTAACTGCCTTAGCAGAGCAAGCGTGGACTGCGCTTGCGCGTCCAAAACGTAGCAGGTGCGTAAATATGTTAATTATAAGAATTCATAATTGAAGAAAAAACTAATTAATAAATTCGATGTCAAACTCATCTTCTTATTGAGTTAAATTTCGAACGAAAGAACCGCAGGCGAGCTTCCTCTATTCGCCGAGGACTTCGAGGAGTTTGGCATCAGTTAATAAATTCGATGTCAAACTCATCTTCCATTTCTTGGTGTCTAAGTTCATCTAAAGAAATACCACCACCAATAATTTGAGAACTCTTAACTCCAGTCACAATTAATAATACCCTAATTGATTTGTCCATATCAGGAGAAATCTTTGCACCCCAAATCATCTTCGCCTGAGGGCTTAACTTGTCTCCAATAGCTGAAATGATTTGCTTACACTCATCAAGACTCATATCAGGGCCACCAATAACATTAACAAGAGCTCCTCTAGCCCCAGAAATATCAACATCCAACAAAGGATTCTCAAGTGCTTTTTGAACAGAATCTGTTGCCCTATCTGCTGTGTCAGATTCTCCCATACCAATAAGTGAAACCCCTCCATTAACCATAACAGCTCTAATATCAGCAAAATCAAGATTAACAAGACCTGTAGTTGTTACAAGCTCAGTAATTCCTTTTACAGCATTAGTTAAAATCTCGTCAGAAATTTTGAAAGCAGTATGTAAAGGTAATTCTGGAGCAAGCTCTAATAATTTATCATTTGGAATAACAATAAGTGTGTCCGTCATGGCTTCCATTTTTTCAAGCCCCATAACAGCATTCTCAATTCTTTTTTGTCCTTCAATTGTAAAAGGCATTGTTACAACACCAATTGTCAACGCACCCTGTTTTTTTGCCAAAGCAGCAACAACTGGAGCAGCACCCGTACCAGTTCCACCACCAAGACCACATGTAATAAATACCATATCAGAATTGGCAATTTTTTTCTTAATTTCAGACTCAGATTCTCTTGCCGCTTCTTCCCCAATTTTAGGATTACTTCCAGCTCCAAGTCCTTGAGTCGATTCCTTTCCAAGTAAAATTTTTTGGTCCGCATTAGTATATAGCAGGTCTTGAGCATCAGTATTCATAGCAATTAATTCTCCACCTCTAATTCCAATTTCTCCCATACGGTTCAAAGAATTATTACCACCACCACCAATACCAATAACCTTAATTTTAGCAGCTTGTTTCTTAATCAGCTCAGCAAGCTCACGATCAATTTCCTTAATCTCACCAGGGGCATTTCTCGCAAGATTATCGTTAGAATATATTTCATCCATGATTAAAATAGCGCGATTTTGTTTATAAAAATTGTTGTGCCGAAATCTTGGGTTTGTTTTAATATTTCGTGAGTTTGACTTATTTAGACTCACTTGTAAGAAGAATTATTTTAGATATAATATTTTTGCTTTAGCAGTTAACTGTAGGCTGTTAGCATTTCTACTCTTTCTTTGGTTCAGCAGCTTCCATCTCTTCTGTTTTCAAATTCAAGCCAAGAATCTCTTTGTATTTATCAGCAAACATATCAACAAATTGCTTCATTCCTTTTTGAACTTTAATTATTAAATCTTTACCCTGAGCTTCAAATTCAAAGTTTTTTCTGAAAAAGAAATCATTCATTGCTTTAATCTGTTCGTTCTTATCCTCAACTTTTCGATTTACAACAATCTTGTATGTTACATCTTTCCCAGCAATAGGATTATTGAAGTCAGCCATAACCCTTCCGCCTGAAACAGTCAATATTTTAGCAATACGACCATCAAAGTTGAACATTGATCCTGGAATAGGATTAATTTTGTTTAGAGCAAAAGTTTGAATTGGAATCATCTGAATAGCTTTAGGATCTCTCTTTCCAAAAGCATCTTCTGGTTTCAAGTCAATATTATATTCTCCAATATCTTTTCCAATCAAAAATTCATCAGCACCTTTCACAAACATCTTCTCCCCAACTGCAAAAACAAATGGTTTAGTCTCTCCCTTAATCTTAGACGTCTCTAAATCTTCTTTTATATTTGAGTCAAAAATAGCACCATCCTTAATTCTTCCTGTAAAATTAATCTCAATAAAATCTCCTTTTGTAAGTACCATGATAAGGGAATTCAAGAATGCTTTATAAAATTAATTATATTATTGACTCTGTTGAAAATCTCCGATTTTAATTTCGCAGCTAGAAGCTTGACGCTTGAGTTTTTTTTATACAGAGTTCAAGTACTCGTATGGCTAACAAGGCAACTTAGAGTGTCCTTAAGTCTCATGCTTCAAGCCTCAGGCCTCCAGCTGCTTTGTTGGTTCGCTCAACAAAGCCTATGATTACAAAAACTTTATAAACGGAATAAAATTTTACCTATCATGGTAGCAAAAATCATCGGTGCGACAGAAGCAAGAGTAGGAACAAATATTATTCATGAAGGTCTCTTCTATACAGTTAAAAAAATGGATGTTTCAAAGACTGGCAAACACGGTCACGCTAAATGTAGAATTGAAGCAGCAAACATGTTCACAGAAAATAAGAAGATTTTTCTAATTCCAGGGCATGATAAACTTGAAGTACCTTCAGTAAACAAAAACAAAGCCCAAGTTCTTTCTCTTCACGGTGATAAAGCAAGTGTAATGGATTTGGAATCTTTTGAGACAATAGATGTTGATATTCCATTAGATTTTGAATCAGAATTAGTAGAAAACGATAACGTTGAATACTGGGACATTGAAGGTTCATTAATATTAAAAAGAAAATTATAAAATGGCAACAAAAATACCCGAAGCACAAAATAGATTATTTAAGAATGTTTTTATCTGTTCAAAATGTTCATCTAAAATGAAAGCAGACCCCCAAAAAATTCTAAAGGGTAAGATTAAGTGTAGAAAATGCCAAAAGTCTCAATTCAGAGTATCAAAGAAGAAGTAATCTTTCTTAATCTAATCTTATAATTTATTACAATCTAGATTTGACATTATCTTTTTTTGCATTTCGTCCTAAGCTTCTAGCTTCCGGCTTCCATCGGCAAATCTTCGATTTGCTAACTTATTTATTTGCCAACTTATTTAAATGAAGTTTATTTCATATATGAGAATAAGGTGACACTATGGACAAATTAATGATTTTCGATTTAAGTTTATTAGCAGCATTTGTTATTTTTGTAGGACTTTTCTTATATAATAATAGAACTAAGTTAACAAAGGAAGGCTGGCTATGGTTATACCATACAAGCTGGGGGCTTAAGATAATAAAAAAAATTGGCAAGAAATATGAGAAATGTTTGAAGGTCTCAAGCTATGTTTCAGTAACTCTTGGATATTTCTTAATGGCAGTAATGATTTGGCTATTCGGAAAAATCGTTTGGATTTATGCATTCCATGGAGATCTAGTAAAATCAATCAAGTTGCCTCCGATTATGCCGTTGATTCCATACCTGCCACAAATATTCAAATTAGATTTTCTGCCACCATTCTACTTTTCATATTGGATTATTATCCTGGCGGTAATTGCAATTACCCACGAATTGTTCCACGGAATCTACGCAGCAGTTTACAAAGTAGACACAAAAACAACAGGTTTCGGGTTTTTCCCATTCTTTTTCCCAATCTTCTTAGCAGCTTTCGTGAACTTAAACGAAAAAATAATGGCAAAGAAATCTAGCTTCAAACAAAGAGCCGTCCTTTCCGCCGGGACTTTCGCAAACGTATTAACAGCAATAGTAGGATTAATACTGATGTGGGGCTTCTTCTCTTTAACATTCTCTCCTGTAGGAGTAGTGTTTGATGATTATGCTTATAATGATGTAAATGTGTCAAGTATAGAGTCAATAAATGGCTTGCAATTAGAATTTAATGGAATGTCTCCCGTCTTCGGATCAAATGACGGAAAGATGGTTGCAAATGGGACCACATACTTTGCCCTAAAAGCAACAAATGCAGAGAATAGCATAGCTAGACTTTATTATGATGCTCCGGCAATAGCTGCAAACTTAACAGGCCCAATCATGAAAATAAATGGAGAAACAATCTCCTCATTAGAAAAATTAACAGAAGAACTCTCAAAATATTCTCCAGGTGAAACAATATCCATAACGACTTATGAAGGAGAAGAACAAACAAAACAAATTACTTTAGCAGAAAATCCTTTAGATAGTGAAAAGGCCTGGTTAGGAATTTCCTTCCTAGATAAAACTCCAAGTGGATTAATCGGCAAAGTTTCAGCCTTCACAGTTTCCTACAAAAAACCAAGCGTTTACTACATGCCTTCCTCAGACGCAGCAAAATTCATTTACGACTTGTTATGGTGGTTAGTATTAATCTCCTTCAGTGTTGCTCTTGTAAACATGCTCCCAATGGGAATCTTCGATGGTGGTAGATTTTTCTATCTAACAATTTTGACATTTACAAAATCAGAAAAAGCTGCAGAAAAAGGCTTTAAATGGATGACACAACTTCTGCTATTCGCACTTCTGGTAGTGATGTTCTTCTGGGCTAAAAATTTATTTTAAAAAATAAATTTTTTCCACAGGATTTCCACAGAAATCCGAGGACTTAAATATTTTCAAGTGTTGAAAATGTTTTGCGCAAGACTTTAGTCTGAGCCCCTAATTCAAAATGGGGAATTTTATCTCTGAAGATATAAAATTTAGCAGAAAATTTTGAACCGAATTTGTTCTAATATTAATTTAGTATTTTAAGATTGCAATATTTAAAATCAAAGATTTTTTATTCCCTCCCAGGGCAGTTTCTCTCAGCTTTCTTTTTTTTAATGGCACTGATAGAAAGGCCCACCCATTAAGTTATCTCGCCAGGAGCTTGGCGGTTAGGAATTGTGTGTTTGTTTTTGGTATTATAAAAATAAATCTTGCAAATGCTCTAAATCTGGCACAAAACACCAATAAGCGACATCTGATCCCGCAACATTAATTCAATTTGTCTTAGCAGAGCAAGTGCACCCTGCCGAAAGGCGGGTGAAGCGCCGCGGGTGCGTAAGTCATCTTCTAATTCATAACCTTTGACCCACAACTGCTCCTCCAAGCTTTTAACTCCTATATCTTTTATCATAATTTATGCCAAGAAAAAGAATGAGAAAAACACCTAGCTCATGAGTTTTATTTAAGAGAAATAAAACCCAATACAATTATTCACTTAAACTTCCGAATAAATCCAAGTGGCCTGTACGGACTTTTACCAATAATATTATGATCAGCAGCGAATCTAAGATCTTCAATCGTATAAAATGCTTTAGAATTTATTCCCTTGACAGCAAGGACTAACTTATTTAGTTCTTTTTTATTTATGATACATAAAATCATCTTTATTTTTCCATTGTAGCCTTGCCCATTAATAACAGTCATTGAATAATTCAATTCTTTTAATTTCTCTATGATTTTAGCACTCTCCTTTTGTACAGAAATTCTAACCAAAACCTTTCCAATAGAAAGCTTGTCCTCAATTAACATTCCAATATATGTTCCAGCTGCAAATCCAGCAGCATATGCTACATAAAGCACAGAAGAATTTACATTACTCATAAGTTTAGAAACAACTATTATCCAAATCAAAACTTCAAAGAATCCTAATATGGGAGCAAGATATTTCAATCCCTTAGAGATAAAAATCATCCTAATTGTACCAAGACTAACATCCAAGATTCTTGCAATAAAGATTAATATCGGCAGTAATATAAGATTCATTTCCATTCCAGACTCTAGCCATTATGGTTTTTAAACTCTCCTAGATTTTTTCCTTCTTCCAAACTCTTTTAAACATATGAATTTTTTTTCAATTATGTCAAGAGCAAGAAAAAGAGTCAGAAAAGAAACCTATGAACCAGTCGGAGCACATTCCGCAGTACAATTATGCAACTGGACAAAAAAATCCCTGAAAGGGGAAGGTGACTGCTTCAAAAACAAATTCTACGGAATTGAATCACACAGATGTTGTCAAATGACACCCTCAATCTTCTGTAACAATCGGTGCATCCATTGTTGGAGAGATATCACTAATGCAAAAGACGAAATAGTAAAAAGTCCAGACAGTCCAGACAGCATAATTGAAGGAGCAATTAAAGCCCAACAAAAATTATTAACAGGTTTCAAAATAGATCCAAATTCAGAAAAGATTCAACTCTCAAAAGCAGACCAAAAAAAATTAGAAGAAGCCCAACAGCCAAATCAATTCGCATTGTCCTTAACAGGCGAGCCAACACTCTATCCAAAAATAGGAGAACTAATCCAAAAGATTAGAGAACACGGCTCAACATCTTTCCTAGTGACAAACGGCCTGCAACCAGAAGTAATTCAAGAATTAATAGATAATAATCAACTCCCAACAAGACTCTACGTCTCAGTAAATACCTCAAACAAAGAAGCTTTCGATAAATTCCACAGAAGCCTAAAAGAAAACGCCTGGGAAAAACTAAACGAAACACTACAACTCTTCAAAAAAATAACGCAGAATAATAAGACAGTCTTTAGAATGAACCTAGTTCGTGACCTAAACATGGAAGATAAATTCATACCAGAATTTGCAAGCATGATAAAGAATTGTCAACCAGACTTTATAGAAATCAAAGGCTACATGTCAGTAGGCTTCGCCCGTGAAAGAATGGGCTACGACAAAATGCCAACACATCAAGAGATGCTTACTTTTATTAAAAAACTGGAGCAAGCACTGCAGTCAACAGTTGACGTTCAACAGTCTACGGATTACAAACTTCAAGACGAGCACGAAGCATCAAGGGCGTATGTCTTATGTAAAGATAAGAACAATTTGAAGATTAAGAAAGAGGATTATTAAATATATTCAAAAGTTCCCAACAGTTGTATATTACTTAGGATTTTTATAGAAGAAATAACGTTCCTTATCTTGAGTCGTTTCTCTTCTTACTGTTAGATAAATTGATGTGTCTTCAATCTTACAACCCTGGATATTACCTTTTATTATATATTTTGCAGGTGATTCTCCTATAGGAAATATGTTTGCACCAAATATACCAAAATGTGCATCAAGTAAGTCATTTTCAGATTCAACTTCTATTGGAAGGGACTTCACAAAATCAAGTCTCTTCTTTAGTCCTGAGATTGACAAATTTTTTTCATGAAAGTGAATTGTTAAATCTTTCTCCATATATGATTAAGCAATATATGCTTTTTAATAATTTATATCCTGAGTAGCTCCCTTCATGCACGCAGCGCGAACGGATAATTCAACTTCCCTCATATCTGATTTTACGAAGCGATTTGCACTCTCCCTAAACTCTTCCTTCAAGTCCATTTCCTTTAAAAGAATTATTAGCAATTTCATACCACAACTTCATTTGATTATAATCTTCTCTT
>JAQICZ010000026.1 GCA_027858295.1 Nanobdellota archaeon
GGGGTTGAGGGGGAGGACCGGAGTGCAAAGTATTAGGTAGATTGGAAAACATGGGGAAGATTGATAAGTTGAATTATTCGTTCGCGTATAGCCATTCACTTTTGAATATGGCGTGCCAAAATTTCAGGCCGGCAAAATTGATTGGGAAATGATTTTGCGAAATTTTGTACCTGTGTGCATATAAATTGTTGAAAAATGGAACAATTGAGACTAATCTCCAGCCAAGTATTGTTCCCAACATATCTAGGGGAGCTATTGATCTAAATCTTTAGTTAAAGATTAACAGAATAGCTGAAAAATATAGATTAAAGAATATTGGATGATTATTACAAAATAATTACTTCTTATTTTTACTAAATGTTTCTAGAACTTGCTCTTCAATAAAATGCATTTTGCTTGGAATAATAATACAATATGGGGATTTTACTCCGTCGAAAGTTCCTAATTCTTTTAAGTCTCTGTATAGTATTTTTCTGTCACTTGTTCCCATTGATTGACAAACTACTAATTTTGTTAATGGAATTTCGTATTCTGCTGCTGCTTTTTTTAATTGATCTAAAGCTTTCTCGAAGGGCAACCCAATATCTATAAGGATTAGGGAGTGGGCATCTATTGACATGTTGTCTTTTACTATTTTCATGAAAGATGTTGGCTCAAATGATTTTTTCCAACCTGGCATTGAGGCTACTTTTCCAAATTTGTAGAATGAAAGGCCTGTTTCTGCTACCATATCAAAGATTGAAGCGTTGTACATAATTTTGTATTTGATTTTTGAAAGTCTACATTCATCGATTAGAGTAATATGTGTTGTTGCTGTTAAGGGTGAGCCGTAAATTAATAGAGCAACGTTTAGCTTTTGGGATTCACCAACTAATGAGAGGTTTTCAACTTTCTCTCTATTTGCTAGATGTAATTTTTTTCCAATTATTTCCTCTAGTTGGTGGTGAGTATATGGAAAATCTACTGTATAATCTTCCAAATAAACTTTTTTACATTTAGCAATAGCATCCATGCCTTCTTTTGTTAATGTTCTTTCATTTGAGCCTAGGCCGATTAAGTAAAGTGTCATAGATTTTTAGGGTGAAATTGGTTTATAGGGTTTTGGGTTAATCTGTGAATCAGTTGGAAGCTGGAGGCTGGAAGTTTGGGACAGATTGATATTTACACACCCGCTGCACTTCGTCCGCCTTTCGGCAGGACGAGCTTGCTCTACTAAGGCAGTTAAATTAAATGCTAATCGCTTCGCGATTTTGAGTCGGGTTCACGATGAATATAGTTTAGAATCAAATATTGCTTTGTTTGGATTGAACAATTTATGCCTGCTAATGCAGTGGATAATATTATGTCCTTCATTACTGAGCTTGCGAAGGTAGATTAAATTAAGACCATTGAGTTAATCTAAAGGCATACTTGGTTACTAATAAACAGAGTTGAAAATTATCTAGAACTGCATGATATTTATTTCCTTAGACTTTGGGCAGTTACTATTGCTGTGAAGGCAAATGTGAACAACAGCCAATCTTTGCCAGTAGTTAATCCTATTATTACTAGAATGAAACTTACTATTGTTATTATTCGGAAATATTTCTTTCCGTCTTTTTGTTCGTCTTTTGTTTGACTTCTCATATACATTCCTATAAAGAAGCCTAGAACTAGGACGCCAACACTAATTAGGATTTTTATAATCTCTTGCATGTGAGGAGAAAGAGCAGTTAGTTTTTATTTGTTTTCAAATGGGTTTTTAGCGAATATGTTTATATGAGATAATACACCTCTACCAAAGATTTTATTTTTCTCAAAGAAATCTTCAATTTTATCTTCAAAGTTTTCCCCCGTGTAAGCAGTATTATAATCAAAGCCTTTAATTGAAACTGCTTCTTCTGATTCTCTATAAATGACTAACCCTTCTTTTGGCTCTAAACTCTCTAAATCTAAATTCCCATATTTTGGAAAAACGTTCATAAAAATACTATATTGATTGTGACTTTCATTATTTTGTTTGAACTGAGCTCTAAGATGTAATCCATTATAATCCTTAGATTTAATATCAAAAAAATAGGATATGTAATGATGGATATCAAACCCCTTTAACTTATTAACATTAGGAATACTTTTTTTTATTGAAAAATCATCCCTGTTAGACAAATGAACAAAACTAACGATATCTTTCATATCCCTTATTGATACTAAATCTTTAAAAGTTTTTATTGTATTTGATATATATGAAGTTTTTAATCGTTGGTAGCAAAACAGACCCCGCAAGCCGTAATATTATTATGAATCTTATGGATTTGGTTAAGGGATTTGAGTATCATATTATTGATGGGGACATGCTGAAGTCTGAGAATTTGAATCATGAGAAGATTGCGAAGTATGACTTGGTTATTTTTGCTTCTAAGCATAAGTCTGAAAAGAGTGAGAAGACTCTGTCAATTCATTCTCCTGGAAATTTTAAGGACGTTTGGGGCGGGGGAAGAGAAGGAAGACTTTCTCCAGCATCTGCACTTTTCAACAAACATTTATTTGAGGTTTTGAAGAAACAGGTTTATGAGTCTGATTTGTCGAGATATAGTGTAACACTTGAAGTTACTCATCATGGTCCGTTGATTGAGAGGCCTTCTGTGTTTATTGAAGTTGGAGGAAGCGAAATGGAATGGAAAGACAGAGCTGCATCTTTCGTTATTGCTAAAACTATTAGGGAAGCTGTTGAAACATTTAAGGAGAATCATTATCTTGAAGTTGGAATTGGAATTGGCGGACCACATTATTGTCCTATCTTTAATGGGTTACAGAATACATCAAATGTTGCTTTTGCTCATATTATTCCAAAGTATGTTGCGCCGATTACTGAAAGAATGATTTTGGAAGCTTTTAATCAAACTGTTGAGGAAGTTGATTTTGCGGTTATTGATTGGAAAGGTGTTGGAAAGGCTGATGAAAGGAATGAGATTATTCGAATTCTGGAAAAGAATTATATTCCGTGGAAAAGAGCCTCGGCGGTTAAAAAATAGCTCTTTTCAGGACAGCCATTCACTTTAGTGTATGGGAAAACAAAAAAATTAGGCAGGTCAAAACCCTTGTGGACAACTTCACAGACAATTGAAAACCCTTGGAAAAGTTTTCAATGTGAAGCCGTCGGGGGAAAGTTTTAATGAAATTTTGTATAAGGGCAGAGGGAATTATTGGAGATTGGTGGTGGGATGATTGTCACGGTTTATAATTTGATTTTTATTACTTCAAAATACTGAAGATTTATTTGCAAAATAGTTATTAAGAGGTTGCATCAATTACACTGAAAAATAGATTATAAAAATGAAAATGAAATTTGAAAGATTACTTCTTTTTCTTTGAAGTGACTTTCTTTTTTGTTGGTTTCTTTGCTACTGTTGCTTTTTTGTAAGTTTTCTTTTCCCAAGCTACAATACCAATTATAATTAGGTATGCGATGTTGATTAGTGAAAGGATTGCTAACCACCCGGGGTAACCAATCTTTTCAAAGATTCTCCAATGAGCAATTATAGAAAGAACTACTAATGCTAGAACCCCGATTATTCCTACGAATGGTATTACAATTGTCGCTGCTAGAAATACCCAAGCCCAATGAAAGCCTCCTAGTTCT
Organism: Nanobdellota archaeon; assembly: GCA_027858295.1. Classification (GTDB taxonomy): domain Archaea; phylum Nanobdellota; class Nanobdellia; order Pacearchaeales; family GW2011-AR1; genus GW2011-AR1. Next base: position 3,620 of record JAQICZ010000026.1, read on the forward strand.
AATATCATTGCAATGTTTGCTAATGGTATCCATGCAAGCCATGGTCTTTTGTAACCTGATTTTTTTGCAATTGTTTGCCATGCCAATGCTGTGTAAACATAAAAAGCTATAATAATCATTGAGATAAAGAAAATCATGATTCCAACAAATGCCAAGCCACCAGCAATTAATTCTGGACTAGTAGCGTTTAATAAAAATTCTTCTCCTGCCATATTATATCATCCTTTACTGATTTATTAAGGGGATTGGTTTTATATTGGTTTTGTATTTGCAAATGTAAAAGGAAAAGGAATACGCCTCGAACCCTGAGTAATGCTCTGATGACGGCTTAGAATTGGATTTGTGCACCGCGAAGGGTCCGGATTAGCAATATGGTTTAAAAAAATTATTTATTATTAATTCAAAAGATAAATCTCTTTTCTTTTAGAATTTATTCTTCATCACTTTTAGAATCTTGGCTACCTTGGTCATTCACTGAATCAGAAGTCCCTTTTTCTTCATCTTCTTCGTCTTCTTGACTACCTTGATAATCACTTGAATTAGAAGTCCTTTTTTCTTCATCTTCCTCGTCTTCTTGACTACCCCGATAATCACTTGAATTAGAAGTCCCTTTTTCTTCATCTTCCTCGTCTTCTTGGCCATTCACTGAATCAGAAATCCCTTTTTCTTCATCTTCCTCATCTTCATCTTCCTCGTCTTCGTTTTCCTCGTCTTCTATTTCAAATTCACCCTTAATCTTTTTTACTTCTTGAACAGAGATTGAATATTTATTGGCAATTTCATTCATTACTTGTTCCCTAATTTGATATTCTGATTGATTAGAATCAATCTTTAATTCAAATTCTTGCTTTATATCATTAATTTCCACCTTAACTTTTGCAATACCCTTTTCAACTTCAATCTCTATTTCGTTATCATCTTCAATTTCTAATTCTTCTCGTAAATCATCTTCAATATCCTCTCCATCTTCTCCAGTTTCATTTGTAATTTTTAATTTTGTTGCCCCTTTCTCATTATTAATTTCTATTTCTACTTCTCCTGCTTTATTCTCAAAACTAGCAATTAGAGAATCAAGTAATTGTTGTTGTTCGTTGGTCAAATTTCCGCTAACCTCTATCTTAAGCTTAAGTTCATTCTTTACATTCTTCACTTTTACATCATGAGCATTAATTTTTTGTTCAATCTTCAATTGTTTCTTCAATTCTTCTGTAGAATTATTCGCATTAACATTCCCCAATTCTGATTTAAGTTTTGTTAAAATTTTATCATGCTTTTCTTCCGCTTTAGCCATGTCTTCTAAATTATTCTCTAGTGCCATTTCTTTTGCTTCTGAAAGTCTTTCTTCTGCCATTTCTAGTTCTTTCTCTATTCTTGCATCATTATCAATAGTTAAAGCAAGACCTAAGTTTTCCATAGCCAAATCTAAGAAATATAAAGCGCTATCGGGAGTTGTTCCCGGGTTAGTAAGGTTTGTTTCATTATCAGTAATAGCCGAGACTGAAAATAATAAAAATACAAACATTAAAATTCCAATTGTTTTTTTCATAATTAATCCTCTTAAAAATTTTAAGAAAGTTTCTTATTTAAACTTAATGGCAAATATCTCGAGCAGGAATTGCGCTCAAGCTTTGTAAAAGCTTGGCAAGGCAAAAATGTCGCTAACATTTTTACCTAACCGGCGCAGTCCGAAGGGTCCGGATTAGCAACATGGTTAATGGTTTCGTGGCGGTTGGAGGAGAAGAAGGTGGACGGATTTGTCTAGGTTGGTGCGATAATTAATTATTTTCTTCCCATTTTTTAATAAGATAAGAATAGATTTCATCTTCTAAAGGTTCAAAATCTTTTAGGGTTGGAGCTGTTTTTGCAATATAGTTAATCCATTCCCAGGATTCTCCCCATTTTTTTGCTAAATTGTTTTCTCTTCCATTTAGAACTTTCTCAAAATTTCTCCGATATTTATTTTCATCAGAAATATGATGGTCCCATCCATAACAAATGTCTAAAAAATCTTCAGCTTTAGTTATAATTGATTTTGAACCAATTTTAAAAATATCCTCAATATCTTCTTTTTCTATGGGAGACTTTTTGTAAGCTTCCAAGATTTTATTTGATGATTTCAATCTATTGAATGCATCTTCTCCACGAACAAAGTGAGGGAGACTATATTTATTTCCATAAATTCCTAAATCTTTAAGCTCATCCTCATTATAACCAAAAGGAAATATCCTTGAATAGGACATTTCTTCGGGAATATCATGCTCCAAAAAATTACCCAATGTATGCCCTATAAGAAAATTATTTATAACTTGGCCAAAATTTCCATCTCCTTCTTTACCTTCCCCATAAGGCGAATTTTTCCCGCAATAATCTCCATCAAGAGAATATTTTTTGAGAATATCTGAAATTTCTTTTTTTCTTAAGTCCCAATCTTCTCTATCTTTTATTCTAAATTTCTCTCTTCTCTCTAAGTATTCTTTCGTTGAGTTCATTTTAACTAAAATACTGAATAATTAATTATAACTTTAACTTGACATGTCAAGGTGAATATAAAAATTTATAAAGTTTCTATTGGTGGGATTATTATGTGGATTGGAAGGTTTAGAAATTTTCATAAGAATTGTTTAATTGCCCCTTTGTGCAAAAAATATGGGGTTACTGATTTTGTTTATGTATTAAACTCATGGAAAGAAAAAAGGAAAATCTACTATACAGATTTACACATTCTGGAAGGGAGCGAAAAATCTATTAAAAGATTCATAAAGGATTTCAAGAGAGATAAAAGAACATTAAAGGTAGAAGTCAATGGGAACCAAATATTAACATTAAACGTTCTTGAAGGGAAAAATTCAAAATATTATTCTTCTGTCTTGGATAATAAATTAATTTATATTAAACCTGTCATGCAAAAAACTGATGGGCATGAAGAATGGGAAGTTGCATCATGGGACAAAGAAATTGTGATGAAAATTATGGATAATCCTGATTTTGAGATGGAGTTGTTATCTATAAAAAAAATTGATGGAATTGATTTATTTTTACCACAAATTCAACCGAGTCTTTCTAAAAAGCAAATGGAGACTATGAGACTTGCAATAAAAGACGGTTATTATAATTCCCCTAGAAAAACAAATTTGAACAATTTGTCAAAAAAACAAAATGTTTCAAAGCAAGCTTTTCAAGAAAATTTAAGTAAAGCTGAGAATAAATTAATTCCTTTTTTAATTGAAAACATAAAGTAAAGAAAACACGCCCCCAGCAGGAGTCGAACCTGCCCACCCCGAAAGGTCCGGATTAGTAACACGATATTAGGTTTTTAGTTTCGGACTATTTGCCCATTAGAAGTTTTTTTGGACCGATATATGGAAAATAGCTTATTTTGAGTTTAGAAATCCTTTCTCATTAGTTTCTATAATAGGAGAGTCTGCAAGCATATGGTTTCCTTTAATGTTGAGTCTATTTTTCAACTCAACATATTTTTCACCATTTTGAATATTCGAGACTAATTCGCTTAAGCTTGTTTTTCCATAGGTGGGATATAGCAATGTCTTATATTCTACATTTTGATATTCTACGCCATCTAATAGAAATGGGAGTTCTTTTAATATGTATTCTGACATTTTTGAGACTCTCGATTGCTTAATTGTTCTTTTTGAATTTATGAGATAAGTTATTATTGGTGCCTCAACCTCTCTTTTGAACTCAACATTTTTAGAATATTCTTCCTTTATTATTTTATACATTTCCTCTAATTTTCCAGACCAAACGTCTTCCCATCTAATTATCTTTATTCTACCCTGCTCTTCTTTAGATAAAGTTTTTATTAATTCTCTATATTTATTCTCAAAAATGTCTCCTTTCTCTAAAGCTTTTTTAAGAGAAGTTTCTTTCCCATATTTTTCTAAAACATTGTAATTTATTGCAGCAATTTCATCTCCAATAAAAACCAATGCGCCAGAATTTGAATATTTTGAAATTATTTTTAGGTATTCTTTTGCTAATTTTTCGCTATATGGCTTCAAGCTAATACTAACCCCTAGCCAAATATTTGTATTTTTATTTGAAAAATCCTTTTTGCTACCATTGTAAATTTTTAAATTGTCAATAATCTTTTGCATATTCAATAAAACAATCCATCATATAAAAAAGTATCTTAATCTACCCTTAAAAAAACAAAACGCCTCTGGCAGAAATTGCGCTCAAGCTTTGTAAAAGCTTGGCAAGGCAAAAATGTCGCTAACATTTTTACCTAACCGGCGCAGTCGCTTCTTGCGACTAAATCTAGTTGAATTTCACACTGGTTAACAAATTATGCAGAATTAAAAAAATGGGGATTTTAAAATCCCCATTTATTACGCCTCGAGCAGGAATTGAACCTGCGCACCCCGAAGGGTCCGGATTAGCAATCCGGTGCAATAACCACTATGCGATCGAGGCGTATGGATGATTATACAATTTGTTTTTTCTTTTTAAGGTTTTTTATGACTGAGTTACATTTTTTGCTGAAGGAATTATAAAGTATTATTCATATTTCTTCTTATGAAAGGGGGAACTGTTATTACTATTGCAATTATTGTTATAGGTATTGCTGCACTTGTGTATTTGTCTATTGAACAAAACAGCACAGATAAAGAGCTGGAAGAATTAAAAGAGTTGGCAGCAATGAGTGAGTTAGCTACACAAGAGGCGGCTCAGCAAAATAATAATGAAGTCCCAAAACAAAATTATACTCCAAAGAAAGGAGTTGTCCCTTTAGAAAATAATGAGATGAAGCCTGCTGATTATTCTACAATTCAGCAAGATATTTTAGAATCTCCAATAGTTCAAGATTTGCCTAAAGATGCTGTTATGAATTTGAAGTTTTATAATTTTAATACTGGGGAGAGAGAATGGGAAAAAAGCTATATTTTGAAGAAAAATTCTGTTGAAGAAGGAGAAACTATAGCAGATATGACTATTATAATTGCTTCTAAGTATGTTGCTCCTCTTAAAACTGAAAGTACTTGTAATGTCTTGATTGCTGCTAAAAATAATGGTGATTTTGGTGTTAACACTGAGATGACAGATAGTGCTCTTATGTGGAAATACAAAAGTATGCTAGAGTACAGGGAATGCTTGGGGCTTTGAAGGAGTTGTTAGTCTTAGTTGTTAGTTCTTAGTTAAGGCGGTGTGGTTATAAATTTAATTTATCCAGTTTTTTAGACAAAAGAGATAAAGAATTGTTGCAATATTTATTTATGAAAACAAAATTAGGTGAGTTGAAGAATAGGGGTCTTGGGTTTACTGAATACGAAAATACTTTCTATGAGATTAGGAATGTTTTGAAAGATATGAATCTGGACTTCCATGCGAAGCTTGATCATTTAGATAGACTTACCTCTAAACTTACTCATGAAATTGATTTTTTAAAGAAGTAGGGTTAATTATTTTATTTGTGTTGAGGAAATTTGTCTTTGAATTCCTGTCTTTTTTGAGGAACTTGTATTTTTATGAATCTTTTTACTTCTTCTCCGGAGGGTAGTTTTTTGTAGCCTGTGAATTCTTTATATTCTCTTGTCCAGATTGTGCCTATTGGAAAATCTTTTGTTTCATATAATTGTTTGTAGACTACTGTTTTATTTTTTGGGGTTTTGGGATCTTGAGTAATTTCTACTATTTCATATTTCATTTCTTCGCTTTTGAAATGTTGATATTTTTCTCCTTTTGTTGGCATAACATGAGGAAAATTATTTGGGTTATAATTGTGTTGATTGGAAAACAAGCTAATAAAATAATGGGCCATTCGCTTGGGAATATGGCGGCTATTTTGTTTAAGACATTTGAGTCAATTGGAAAACGTGTCGAAGAATACCCCTGAATTTCTAAAGAAATTCTTTTTAAAGTTAGTTGAACTCACAAAGTTTTGTGAACTTTGTTCGGTCCTCGAATTTTCTGTGGAAAATTCTTGCCGGCTATTTTATTCTGGAAGCTGATTTTACACGATTGGAAAATGTGTAAAATCTAAAGAATAAAAATGGACCATTCGCTTGGGAATATGGCGGCTATTTTATTCTGGAAGCTGATTTTACACGATTGGAAAATGTGTAAAATCTAAAGAATAAAATAGCGAGGGCGGGATTTCTAATGAAAGATTATAACTAGATTATAATATTAAACAACCAACCCGTTATCAAAATTGCAACACCTACAACCGTAACAAAGGTCATTATTAATTTAGGCTTTAGGACTTTCTTAAGTATTATTATCTCTGGTAAAGATAATGCTGTTACAGACATTAAGAATGCAAGAGCAGTCCCTAGAGGGAGTCCTTTGGAAACAAGACTTTCAACGATTGGGATCATTCCTAAAACATTTGAATATAAGGGTATTCCAACTAATGTTGCAATTGGTACTCCAAGTAAACTATTTCCTGCATATTTAGCTAAAATTCCTTCTGGAGCAAATCCATGAAATATTCCACCTAAACTAACACCTGCAATGATGTAAATCCATACTTTTGAAAAGATAGATTTAACCTCTCCTTTCGCAAATGCAAATCTTTCTTTTTGTGTCTGTTTTTGTTCTTCCAATTCTTTCGATTTTATTTTGTAAACAAAATCTGCCACATGTTTTTCCATTTTGAATAAACCAATTATGTATCCACCTATGGTTCCAATTAAAATGCCGGAAATAACATAAATTAAAGCAATTTTCCACCCGAAGAGACTCCAAAGAACAGCAATAGCTGCTTCATTTACTAATGGACTTGTTATGAGAAAACTAAATGTTGCACCAAGCGGAACTCCTGCTTCAACAAAGCCAATGAATAAAGGGACACTTGAGCAAGAGCAAAAAGGAGTTACTGTCCCAACGAGGGAGGCTACAAGATTCGGTAAAATTCCCTTTTTATCACCCAATAGCTTTTTTGTTTTTTCTGGGGTAACATAACTTCTAATATAAGATACAATAAAAATCATTAAAATTAATAAGAAAAATATTTTCAAAACATCATAAATAATAAAATTTATACTATCTGCGAGATGACTTCCCTTAATTAAATTAAATAAACTATAAGTTAATTTATCTGCAATCCATTGAAATGGATAAAATATATCTACCATTTTACTTTAGTAATTTTTTAATTTCTTCTGAAGAAATAACTTTACCATAAGAAACAACTTTCTCATCAATAACTAAAGCTGGAGTAGACATAACTCCATATTCCATAATTTTTGCTATATCTGTAACTTTTTCTATTTGGGCTTCTAATTTTAATTCTTCGACCGCAGTCATAGTATTCTTTTCTAATACTTTACAGTTTGGACAACCTGTTCCCAATATTTTTATTTTTTTCATTTTAATTATATATTGATGGTTGTCAATACTTATAAAAGTTTTGATTAAAACCAAATGTTCCAAGTATAATAAATTCCCACAATAAAGAAAACAATTGCGATGAGATACCTCATCTGTTTTTCAAAAGTTTGAGCTTTATTCATTATCTTCCCCAATTTTGAAACACTAAAGGCTAGGATAAATGCAAAAATTATTACTGGTAATCCTGTTGCCAGTGAGAATATTGAAGGTATCAAAAAAGCATCAGAATATTTTAATGCTAAAGGTATTAACATCCCAAAAAATAATACTGCACTAAATGGGCAAAAAGCTAATGCGAATAAGGCACCCAATAAAAAACTACCCAAATATCCTTTTTCTGAAAGTTTCTCTTTAATTTTTTCTATTCGTTTTCCTGATTTTAAAGAAGGTAATTTAATAATATTTAACATTACTAACCCGATAATTATCAATAATGGGCCTAAGATTATCCCACCATATTTTTGTAAAGACAGTGAAATTAACTGAATATTTATTCCAACATAAACTATGAGACTAGCGATAAGGACATAAATAAACATTCTTCCTAGGGTATAGAATAGACCTGTCAAAAGAGTCTTTTTCCCATTATCTATTTTTTTAGAGACATATGCAATTGCCGTGATATTTGTGGCCAAAGGACATGGACTTAAAGCAGTCATTAAACCGATAAAAAAAGCTGCGACCAAAGGAAAGCCATTCATAGACATTGATTCCATAAAAGCCATTAAAGTCATTTTAATTTCCTGAAAGCTTTTTTTCTATGACACCTTTAAAATATTTTAGAAAATCTTCTTTATCATTAATCTTATACCATACATTAGTATTTTGTTCTTTGGAGAAACTCCCATCACTATAATAAGTTCCAATTAATAATGAAGAACCTGTTGCTTCATACTTTTCTACTTTTTCTGAATTTTCAGATAAATCTATATTTATATGTTCAAAAGTAATTTTTCCAGAATTTAATTCTTTTGAAAAATATGTGTTGAGGGTTTCCTCAGTTAAATCACCCATTGTGATACATGAATAACATTGACTTGTTAAATGAAAATGAATTACCTCAATTCTTTCAATATCGGAATTTGTTTTGACTTGCCCATCTGCGCTAGCAGTTCCTATATATCTTGGAGCCATTACTACGATAACCAATAAAATAACCACCCCCATGATAATGTATGCATAATTATCTTTATTCATCATACATTGATATCCATCAATACTTATAAAGTTTTTGCATTAACAACAACAAGACGTTTGTAACAACTTTCCTTTTGAAAATCCTAATGCCTTGAAAATATGACAAACTTTTTTATCAGAAATAAAATAGTAAACTTTCTTTCCATCTTTTCTAGAACTTACAATTCCTGCTTTTCTTAGGGCATCTAACTGAATTGATACTGTAGACTGGGTTCTTTTAACATGTGGGAAAATTTCACAAACACATTTTTCTCCATCTAATAAATATTTCACAATCTTTAATCGTGTTTCATCCGCAAGAGCTTTTAATATTTTGAGTTCTTCTTCCATAATTTAATTAGAGATTTCTTGCTTATAATTTTATCTTTTAATTATTTTATAGCCACAAAATATACTAAAAAATAGCCCTTATGGAAAATAAGGACGGATAGCGAGGGCGGGATTTGAACCACGCGACCTCCGGATTATGAGTCCGACGAGCACTCCAGACTGCTCCACCTCGCTATGAGATATAGATTAGGGGAATTGTGAACTTTTAAAGGTTTCTTTAGGATAAATTCTTTTTTTGAGGATATATATTTATATAAGATTATTTTCCTCGATGACTATGAAGAAGACAAATGCTTATGCTTACTCGGTAATTGATAATTGTGGGAAATATTTGTTGGTAAAATCTAAGGAAAGTGAAAAGTGGAATCTTGTTGGAGGGCAGGTCAAAAATGGAGAAGGAAGGCTTGAAGCTTTTTCTAGGGAGAGTATGGAAGAAATTGGATTAAATCTTAAACCGGAAAATGGGATTTTTTCTAAAGATTACATTACTAGAGAGGGGAATATTAAGATAAAGACCATTTATAGCCTGGAATTACCATTATTAGCTAAATATCATCCGGGAGCTGAGATTCAGAAGGCCAATGTTTTTTCGTACGAGAAGGTTAAAGAAATGTATGAAAGAGGCAAATTAAAACAGGGAGTTTTTCGTGCAGTGAGAAATCATAAAAAAGGGAAGACACACAAATTAACTGATTTTTGTTAATATCCATATCCTTAAAAGTTTAAATGAATTATTGCTTTTATGCCAAAAAGAGTATACCACGAAAGAATCATATGCTCTGACAAACTACCATTCATTAGAAAATTGTGCCATCAAAGACCAGATCGGTCATTCTATTTATTTGGGAGAAAGATGCTTGTTTGTTCAAGATGTTTTGGCATTTATCTACTATTTTTTAGCACATTAGCATTTTTATCCATATTTCCACTCAAAAATAATATTAAATTTATCACAGCAATTCTAGCCTTTATTATTTCGGCCTCCATATTATTTATTGATGGGTATACTCAACTAAGACAATCTAGAACAAGCAATAACAGTCTGAGATTCATTACTGGAGGATTTTTTGGAATGACTGCTGCTATTATAATTATTAAAGTTATTTGGCTTATTTTTTAACAACATTTATAAAAAATTATAAACATAAGGACTTATGGGAGAATCAGATTTAAGATGCCCAAAATGTCATTCAACAAAACTTCATTTTGAGAAGAATGGTTATGGCTATGGAAATGGCTGCCTAGGAGCTATTTGCCTTGGACCCTTTGGACTTTTATGTGGCGGATTAGGTAATGATGAAATCTATGCAAATTGCTTGAAATGTGGTAAAAAATTTAAAACAAAAAAAGCAATATGCTATGAAGATGAAGAAGCCTGGGAATGCGAACATTGTGGAGAACAATTTGAATCTAAAAAAAAATGCACAAAGCATGAAAGAGACTGTGAAGAAGAGGATGAAGAAGAAGAAAGAGATTTTATTTGCCCAGAATGTGGACATGACATTTCTGTAAATATTGATAAGAGTGACTTAGAACAAGGATTTCTAGCAGACTGCCCGACATGTAAAAAAGAAGTCACTTTAACTGAAGAAGAATTAGAAGAAAATGTAGAAGTCGTTGAAGAAGAAGATTGGGAATGTGAATATTGTGGTAATCAATTTGAGACTGAAAAAAAATGTACAAAGCACGAAAAAAAATGCGATGAGATGAAAGAGTGGGAATGCGAATATTGTAAAAAGATTATCTAAGGTAAAACTGCATGTACAAAGCATGAAAAAAAGTGTAAAAAGAAGTAATTTATTCTAGAAATCCTTAAAAGTTGTCTTAATCTATTTTTATTATGGTAGAATTATTATTTGGTATTGATGATGCGGGACGTGGACCTGTTATCGGACCTATGATTTTGGCTGGATGTATTATTGATAAGAAATATGAGGCTGAATTAAAAGAAGCTGGTGTTAAGGATTCTAAATTGTTGACTCAGAAGAAGAGGGAGGAGCTTGAAACTAAAATTAAGGAGGTTGCTCATTCTTATTCTGTTAAGATTACTATGCCTGATACTATTACTGATACTAATCTTGCGGGGCTTAAGCTGAATGAACTTGAGGCTCTCGAGTGTGCTAAGATAATTAATGAATTGAATGTTATTCCTGATAAGATGTTTGTTGTCTTGGATTGTCCTTCACCTAATTTGGAAGCTTGGGGAAATTATTTGAAGATACATGTGAAGAAACTTGATAATCTGACTATTTCGTCTGAACATAAGGCTGACTTTAATCATATTTCTGCAGGGTGTGCGTCTATTCTTGCTAAATGCGAGAGGGAAAGACAGATGGATAAATTGAAGGATGAATATGGGGAAGGGATTGGAAGTGGTTATCCTGGGGACCCTAAAACAAAGGCTTTCTTGGCAAAGTATGCGAAGAAGTATGCTGATAGGAACCTTTTTCGGAAGACTTGGGCTACTTATATTAGGGCTGTTGAGGGTGAAAATCAGGCGACTCTTTTTTGAGGAGACTAAAAAAAAGCGATCTGGAAGCTGGAGGATTGAAGCCTTAAAGTTAAGGCAAAAGTAAGAAGGCAAGTTGTTCGCTTTGCTCGTCATTCCGGACCGTTATATTATTCACTGCGTTGCGGGCATGAATTCTTTGAAGACATGCTCAATTGATACTGACTGAACCGGATATTGCCTCATATAATCTGGTCTAAGCCAGGCACAATTCGCTTTGGTAGTATGGATGCCAAAATTTCAAACAAATAAAATTGATTGGAAAACAATTTTACGAAATTTTGTATCTGGTGGGCATCGTTTGATTGAGATTAACAGAGTAGTTTATATTAATAGTTTAGTAGATAAATGATTAAAAAGAATTATTGAATTGTCTAGCCATGGGAAAACTTGATTTTGAATTTCATGATAAAAAAATTTATTTTTTAGACATGGACAAAATAGATACAGAGGTTTCAAGATTATCAGCATTTCCTCATTCTCTTAGGTATTTTGAGGAAATATATGGGAACCTGAAGGGATTTTTAGATTCCTTTGGAACTTATGACTCAAGAAAGAAATTTACCCACTTTGCTCTTGGGGAAAGAGGAACACCTGAATCTTTTCATCTGATATATTCTAAGAGATGGTTTAATGATGAAATAGAATTAGAATATAATATAGAAAATAAATACAGGAATATTGAAATGAGGAGGGAGAGGTCAGCTCTTAGAAAAATTAGATATGAAACACCAAATAAAGAAGATCCTGACAAAAGTAGTTTTTTTAATATATTTGGAGAATATCACCCTTTTTTATTTCAGGAATTCAATAAAGAAAATGTTCTCATATCTGAGCTTAATTACCTAGAAGAGTTTGTATTGAATGAATCCAGATAATCCTTAAAAACCCCATTTACCTAATGAGAACATGTCTTATATTAAAAAATTGGTGATGCAGGGATTCAAGAGTTTTGCTCGTAAGACTGAAATGCAGTTTACTCCTGAGATTAATGTTGTAGTTGGGCCAAATGGTTCTGGAAAGAGTAATGTTGCTGATGCTTTGTGTTTTGTTTTGGGAAGGCTTAGTGCTAAGTCAATGAGGGCGGCAAGGGCTAGTAATTTAATTTTCTCGGGGACTAAAGCTGCTGGACCGGCACAGGAAGCTTCTGTTGAGATTGTTTTTGATAATTCCCAAAAGACTTTTGCGATTGAGGAAAAGGAATTATCAATTAAAAGAATTCTTCGTAAAAATGGACAGAGCATTTACAGGATTAACGGAAAGACTCATACTAGACAAGATGTTCTTGCCGTATTAGCTCAAGGTGGAATTGATCCGAATGGATTTAATATTATTCTACAAAATGAAATTCAAAATTTTGCTGTTGGAACTGCTGATGAGAGAAGAAGGACTATTGAAGAGGTTGCTGGGATTTCTATTTATGAATCTCGGAAAGAAAAATCTATTCATGAATTAGAGAAAACTTCTGCTAAGTTAAAGGAAATTGAAGCTGTTCTTCGTGAGAGGACTACTTTTTTGACTAACTTGGAGAAGGAAAAGGAAGCTGCTGAAAAGAAAAAAAAATTAGAGATTGATTTGAGAAAATCGAAGAAGAGTGTTATTTATATTGACTTGACTAGCAAAAAGAAAGAGAAGGATACTGTTGAGAGACAAGTTGCGGAGAGGCAGAAAGAAATTAACTCTCACAGAAAATCTATTGTTTCTCTGAAGAGTAATATTGAAACTCATGAGGAAAAGATTAATGAGTTAAACGCTGAGATACAGAGACAGACTGGGCTTGAACAGGAGCAGCTTAATCGTGAAATTTCTGACTTGCGTGCAGATATTGCTGTTTTGAAAGTTCGGATTGAAGCACATGAAAAAAAGGTTAAGGATATTGAGAGACAAAAAACTAATTTCCAAAGAGTTATTTCTGAAAATGAGTTGGCAGTTAGAAACATGAGGGAAGAATCTCCAACTGTTGCACTTATTCAAAAAGAACTTGAAAAAAAAAGGAAGGAGCTTGAGATACTTGAAGAACAGAGAAGAAAACATTATACCTCTAAAACAGAACTCCGTTCTTTGAAAGTTAGACTTGAGGATAAAACTAAAATTTTACAGAACTATCAGAATGAGAATGGATTTTTAATGAAACAAGTTAGTAGTCTAACTGCAGAACTTTATGACATTAAAAGTTCTATTGAAAAAGTTGATGACTTAAAGCATGAACTTGCCGAGAACAAATCTATTCTTGATAATTTTAATAAAAGAGAAAAAGAACTTGAAAAAATTATAAACGTCAATGAATCAGATATTAAGCGTGAGAAAGAAATTGTTGAAAAGATTGAGAAGTTAGATGTTTGTCCTCTTTGCAAAAGCAAAGTAACAGAAGAACATATCAAAAATATTGGTAATGAGATTGAACCGAAGATTATGAAGTTGCAGACAGACATTACAAATGCTCTTGGAGAATTGAATGATATTAAAGAGAAGAGAGGATTCTTGAATGAAGATATTGACAATTCTATAAATGAAATTCAGAAGAGACAATCGGATTTAATGAAGATTAAAACAATTAGAGAAAAAGAAGAACAAGTTAAAATTATGCATGAAAAAATTGAATCTTCGAAATTTGAATTAAAGGAACTTGAAAAGAAGAAGGTTCATTTTGAGAGTAGCTTTGATGAAAATTCAACAATTGAAGAAAAATATGAAACTGTTCAAATGGAAGTCCAGGATATTTCTATTAGGAATAAAGAAAATTTAGATTCTGATATTCAGTATAAACAGAAGGAGCTTGAGAGAGCTCAGATTTCTATAAATCAACTATTTAGAGAAGAAAAGGATTTGGCAGAAGAAGTTGTTATTGTTAAAAAAGAATTGGAGAATAAAGACAAGGCTCTTTCGATAAAAAAGAATAAGGAAGAAGAATTGCGACGTAAGGCTGATAAATATATTCAACAAAGAAATGAGATTACTCAAAAACAAAGACAGTTTGATCGTGAGTTATCAGTTGAGAAGAATAAAGTTTACAACATTGAAAGCGCTATTAACAATTTTAATGTTGAAAGAGCAAGAATTGATGCGCAGATTCAAGGTCTTGAAACTGATATTTTAGAATACCCAAATGTTGAAATTATGAAAATGCCAAGAGATACGCTTTTACAGAGAGTTCGAAGGATTGAAGAAACACTTTCTAGGATTGGTAGTGTTAATATGAGAGCGCTTGAAGTTTATGCCCAGGTAAAAGAAGAATATAATACTATTAAAAATAAGGTTGAAACTATTGGAAATGAGAAAGAAAAGATTATGAAAATTATTCATAAGATTGATGTTGAGAAGAAGAAGGTTTTCATTAGAATTGTTGAAGAATTGAATACTCGTTTTGAGAGGAATTTCTCTCAGATTTCAACGAAGGGACAGGTTTATTTGGAGATTCAGAATAAGAAGGATCCTTTTGATGGCGGAGTAGATGTTATTCTGAAAACTGGCCACGGTAAGTATTTTGATATTAAGTCTTTATCAGGTGGAGAGAAGACAATGGTTGCCCTTTCTTTGATTTTCGCAATCCAGGAATTAAGTCCGTACGCGTTCTATATTTTGGATGAGATTGATGCTTCACTTGACAAGAGAAATGCCTCCAGATTGGCTGATTTCTTGAAGAGATACGCTCAAAAAGGTCAATATGTGGTAATTAGTCATAATGATGAGATTATTACTAATGCAAAGAGTTTATTTGGGGTTTCGATGCATGAAGGGGTTAGTAAATTGACTAGTTTGCTGATTTAGTCAATTTACAGCAATTAGCATGTGGCATTTAGCAAATTATTTTTGCAAGAACTTCTTATAGAGTCTTTTTAGAGAATTTTATTTTTTATAACTTTTCTATTTTTAATTCTGCATTGTCTAATTCTTTTTGACATTGTTTTATTAAAGATATACTGTCTTTGTATTTACTCATTGACTTGTCTAGGGAGATTTCTCCATCTTCTAGCTCTTCTACAAATTTATTTAACTCTTCTAATTTTGCTTCAAAGGTTTTTTCTTTTTCCATTTTAGTTGTTTTGTATATTTTTTACTTCGGCTTCTATTTTACCGCTATCTAATATAATATTTATAGCTTCTCCCTTTTTTAAACTTGAAGGATTTGTCAGAATCTCGTTTCCCTTCATTATAATTCCATAACCTCTTTTTAATATTGACTTTGGATTTAAGGCTTTTATTTTTAGATTTATTATTTCTAATTGTTTTCTCTTTTCTTTTATATTGTTTAACATAATTTCTTCTATAATATCCTTAATATCATCTAGTTCTCTACGTTTCAAATTCATAATGTCTATAATTTTTTTAGATATTGACTTAACATTGACTTGTTTTAAATTAGATTTATATAATTCTATTTTGTTTTGAATTGATCTATTTGATCTTATTTTTATGTTATTAAGTTGTGAATATAATTCTTGTATATCTGGGGTAATCATCTCTGCTGCAGCTGAAGGAGTTGGGGCTCTTTTATCTGCGACAAAATCAGAAATTGTAAAATCTATTTCGTGACCAACGGCAGAAATTATTGGGATATTTGATTTGAATATTTCTCTTGCAACTATCTCTTCATTAAAGGACCATAAGTCTTCTATTGAGCCCCCGCCTCGCCCTAAAATTATAACATCAACTTCTTGGTGTGTGTTCATAACTTTGATTGCTTCCACAATAGAGTTAGCAGAGTCCTCACCTTGAACTAAGGCAGGAACTATTCTAACTTTAACCAATGGATATCTTTTTCTCAATACTTTTAGAATATCTTGCAATGCTGCACCAGTTGGAGAAGTAATTATACCTATTTCTTTTGGAAATTTTGGGAATGGTTTTTTATGTTCTACTGAGAATAAGCCCTCTTTCTCTAATTTTTCCTTTAATTGAATAAATGCCAAATGCAAGGACCCTAATCCATCTGGTTGGGCATCTTTTACAACTAGACTATATTCTCCCCTTGGTTCATAAATTTCTAAGGAACCTTCTAAAATTATTTTCATTCCATTTTTAAGATCAAACTTAAAATGGCTTTTTGAGTTCCTAAAAAATACACATCTAAGTTGTGACTTATCATCTTTTAGACTAAAATATGAATGTCCTGAAGAATGATTTACTAAATTTGATATTTCACCTTTAACAAATAAATTATTTAATTTATCATCATTTTCAAATTTATTTTTAATATATCTATTTAATTCATAAACTGTAAAAATACTTGTATTTGTAATGTTTATTGATTTCATTATATTATAATAAAAATTTGATATTTATTTCTTTGTGTTTGTAATGTGGGGAGATTTGATTAATATATGGGATTGGTAATAATCATGGATAAATTGCGAGCTAAAGCTCGTTATTTGGGCAGTTCTATTATTCGCTCCGCTGGGGGCATAAATTGATTGATGATAACAGAGTAATGCCTACAAGATAAATTAAGTTGCGGTTATAATAAAATTGACCCGCTAGCACCCAATTATTAAGGAATTATATCATCTGCTATATTCGTGGGCATAAACTACTGGAGAATACACATGTGGGTTTGATAATTATTACATAAATCTTTCTGGGGGAATTAATCCATATTTTTTATAATTTATTCTAGTATATTCTTTTGCACGAATCCAAAAGTCATTCTCATAATATTTTCTTAAATCTTCATAATAAATATTCCTATAATCGAACAAAACTATTTTATCTATTGGGAACATATCCCCCTGTAAAAACTTTTTCTTATCTTCTGCAACATCTAATAAATTAACTAATGGATTTCTTCTTTCTTTGTAACTAGCAATAGCTCTATGGTGACCTCCATTATTCTTACTTGTCTTATCATAATTAATCATATAATTATTACCCTCAATGTGAAAAATATCGAAAGGTTTTATCTTATCGCCAGCCCGGATACCTTCTCTTAATGATTCTACTAAAAATAAATGACGTCCTTCCTCATATCCAAACAAAGTGTCTTTTTCCCAATCAAAAGTTTTAATTACCATAATCTCATTTTAACCTCTCCTGTGATTTATTATAAAATAAAAAAAGTCCCAATTCCAGGAACGTCCCATTTGGGTAACGCTTCGCCAATATTCTACAATGAGCAAGTACTCGCAAGTACCTATTCTAACGCAAAGCGTTTCAGCGCTTTATCTCCCGTAATAAATTACGGAGACTAGGCAAAGAAAAGGTAAAGGAGATATAGGGAATCCCCTCCTTTTGTTTTGGGTGTAAAAATAAAAATAAATTTTTTCAACTAATCAACTGTTAAATTACCGAGGTAATTTTAGTAGTATGATTCGCCGAAATCTTCTGCTTTTTCAGGCTTCTTTCCTAAAAGTACAATCAGAGTGATTAAAAGGATTAAAAAGATTACAGCTAGTACTACTGTTAGTACAAATACTGTGTTAACTTTTTTACCTTCAACGTTTAAACTGTATGAAACAGTTTTTTCTACAACTTGACCTGATATTACGCTTACAGTGAACGATTGTTCACCTTCAACATCAGAGGAAGCAGCAACCTTAACGTCTTTACTTGATCCAGCTGGAACAGCAATTACGCCTTGGCTAACAGTTGAAGTTAGTCCTTCAGATTCTGTAACGATTGTGTAAACTTTAACATTGTTAGTTGGGTTTACGATTAATAAATCGAATACAGCTTCTTCACCTTGAGCAACTGTTTTAGTTGCGGCAGTAGCAATAACGTTGCTATCTAATGCGTTTTCAATAACGATTTGTTTTACAACTTTAGTTTCAGTGTCGTCGTTTAAGACTACAACTTCTAAAGTGTAAACACCAGCTTTAGCGGAATCAGGAACAACTAAGTTCATTTTACCGAAAACTGTATCTTCTTCGTCATCGTTGTCACAAGCGTCACATCTTTCTAAGCTAGCAATGTCACCGAACCATTTAGGTCCTTGTGAAACTCCTAATTCAGAAATTGCTGCTGATACATAAACGTCGTCTAAGTCGTTATATCCTAAGTTCTTTAGAACTAATTCTACTGGGAAAGTTTCCCCTGCAGAAATTGAGGACGGAACAACTACAGACTTAACTACTGCATTGTATGATGGTCTTTGTACTCTTAATTCGATATCGTTAACTTCTGTCTTGTACTTCTTACCGTCGATTTCAATTGAAAGCAATAAGTCGTTTGAGATCTCGTCTTTAAGTTCATATGGAACTTTAAGAGTCAATACCTTACGATATGTTTTATTAGCTTCAACATCAAAATATCCGGTTGAGGCGTAAGCTTTCACTTTTTCGCCTTCAAGAGTTGCTTCAACAGTTACGTCAGTATCGTTTTCTGTGGCAGTAAAGTATACCTTAAAGGTAGAGTCTTCACCTGCAACAACAGAAACTACAGAAGGTTGAGTTCCATAGATTGTAATACTGTCGTAAGTAACTTGGTTAATAGTTGCAACATCAGCTGCAGCTGCTAAACCAGTCATTAAGAACAAAGCCATTACGAAAGAAACCAATAGGTTCTTTTTCATCATTTTTCTTTGGTGTTTTTTTGTCATTTAATTACACTAGATAACTTTGTTTTCTAGTAATATATTATCGTATAATCTATTTATAAACTTTACGATGACAACAGAAAAGTATGATTATAGAGTAGTGACAGAAATCAATGAAATCTCTAGAATATTAAGCACTAAAAAGAGTGAATTTACCGAAAAGGCAAAAATACGATGTCATAATATTATTGATAAATTTTGATAATTTCTTTAATTTATAAGAATAATTGTTCTGAAAGAAGGGTATTTGGATTAGGCAACTTTACTTAATTAAAGTAGAGTGACCACCGGTTTTCTTTGATAATTCCTGAAAGATATACTTTTTATCTTGTGGAATTTTATAGGTAGTAACCAAAATTTCAATATCTTTTGCCTTGCGTGTTTTATTATTACATTGTATATTGGCCCGGCTTTAGTGTTAACACCATCTGTAAATACGTGGACTCTTGAAGAATCTCTTGCAACTTTTGTAACTAATTCATCTAAGGAGCTATGCAATAGGGTTGAACCATAGGGAGTTACTTTCCTTAGATCATCTGAATTCTTTTTTCCTGAAAATATATAGACCTGTGCGCCTTCTGGTAAATTAACTTCCTTTGCAGCTTCTGCCCTTGTTTTTCCCATACTTGACATTTTTTTATTCATTGAACCAGACATATCTATTAAGTAATAATCTGCTGCGTCAAATTTTGCTAAAAGTCTCGCTAACCACACGCTAGGGGAACAAAATCTCAGGCAGTAAAAAACCCTTCTGGACAACTTTACAGACAGTTGAAAACCCTTGGTAAAGTTTTCAATCTAAAGTCGTCGGGGGAAAGTTTTTTACGAGATTTCGTTTGAAGCATGTGGCTTAACCGCGGGACTTTTTTAACGCAAAATCATCCACTAGATAATTCTCTTTTGAAATTTTCCCAAGGATTTCAAAACTGCCTGAGAATTGTCAACTCCCTCTATTTGGGATGCCATTCACATTTGATTATGGCGTGCCAAAATTTCAGGCAGGCCAAAACCC
>JAQICZ010000027.1 GCA_027858295.1 Nanobdellota archaeon
GGGTTTTGGCCTGCCTGAAATTTTGGCACGCCATAATCAAATGTGAATGGCATCCCAAATAGAGGGAGTTGACAATTCTCAGGCAGTTTTGAAATCCTTGGGAAAATTTCAAAAGAGAACTATCTGGTGGATGATTTTTGTGGCTATTACAAAAATTTGACCCAAGAATCCAATAATATTATTCGCGGAGTTGCGGGCATGGAGTATTATTAGTAGCCCAATTGATGTTCATCTCCAACAATTCCTTGCCTCAATATATCTGGGGGAGTTAGAGACCTAATCACCTAATTGCTCCTTTCCATTCAAAACAATACCTTCACTCCGTTCAGTCATTCCCACCCAACAACCCAATAATATTATCCACTGAATTACATACAAAACCTATTTTCTTCTAGTCTCCCAATCGATGTCTATCTCTAATCCAACTTGCCCCTTAAAATCTGGGGGCGAACTCGATTCTTTCACCTAATTGGTTCCTGCCCTCTTCTAATCACCCAATAAATTGTCACCGTCAACCGTCAACCGCAAACCGTTTACCGTTCACCGTCAACTGATAACTGATAACCGTCCATCGTCCCCCGTCCCCCGCCCCTTTCGCCCAAAAGCATTTAAATCCTGGTTACTTAGTAACCATATGGCAGGAAAGGCAGTAAAAGTTAGTGAAGAGAATTATTTATGGTTATTAGGTGTGGCATCTAAAATAAAGAGAACATTAAATCGGCCAGTAACAATAAACGACACTCTAAACGAATTGAGAAAAAAAAGCAGTTATGATTCAAAGCTTGGGAAAATATCTGGTAGCTGGAAAATAGCAGAAGATAAGGCCGAAATGGTAAAAAAAGAAATAAAAAAAGGGTGGAAAAGATGGGAAATAAAATCTGTCTAGACACAGACATTTTAATTGACTTTTTGCGAGGCAAGGCTTATGCAAGCGAATGGATTCTTGATACAGAAAAAACAAACACATTGGCAACTACCACAATAAATTTATTTGAATTATATTATGGTGCAAGCATATCTGAAACTCCAAAAGAAAAAACAATCGCCGTTGATGAGTTAAAAAAGAATCTTGTAATATTAGAACTAGCAGCAGAAGATAGTAAGCTTGCTGGAGAAAAAATGGCAGAACTAAAAACGCAAGGCAATATGATAGATTTTAGGGACGTTCTAGTTTCAGCAATAGCAATGAATGAAGGTTTCTCAATAAAAACAAATAATCTAAAACACTTCCAAAGAATAAATGGCCTAGAAGTTGAAAATTAATACAAAGATTCATTGCCAAAACAATTCTCAAAAACCTTTCAGGTTTTCGTGATTCCCTCCCAATGCAATTCCTCTCATACAAAATTTTGTCAAAACTTTGCCAAGGGTTTTGACCTGTCTAAAATTTTGGCACGCCATATTCTCAAGCGAATGGCTAATACAAAATTTCGTTAAATCGTTTCGCATCGATTTAACCTGCCTGAAATTTTCGGCTAAACAAAGTTTACTTTGTTTTCCCATAAGCCAAGGCAAATGGTTTTTAGCCATGTTCAAGAGCGAATGGCTAAGCTTTTTGTTACTTTGATTCTTAGCACTGATATGAAATCCCACCCATAAGGCATAATATTATCAACTGCGTTGCGGGCATGGGGTGTTGTTGATTTTTTGGTGGTTAACTTCATGTTATTTCATTTGTCATTAGTTTTTTGCCTAATCAGTTCAATCAGTTCAATCCGCGAGCTAATATTTTGGCATACAAACTATATTTCTCTTAACTAATTGTCTGTAAATAGTCTATGCGGGTTTTCGCTGTCTGATATTTTGTTCTAGAGGGTGTAGATATCGAGACTTTTGGGAAGATTTAGCCTAATATCTTAGAAACTCGTTGAATATTTTTCCCAGTACAAGTTTCCCGCGTTTTAACACATTTTAGAAAAATAAAAATAGAAAAGAGCGTTAATGCCTATGATTAAAGACCAGGGTGGATTTATTATTTACCGCGTTTTAATAAAATGAAATATAATATTTACCGCACAGGAAGACATATAAAGTTGTAAATATTTGAGCTATTATGAGATTATTAAATCCTACGAAATATTCTAAATCAAAAACAGATAAGGCAGGGCAAGTCTTTTTTGAAAAAGAGATTTCTGAAGACCGGAGAAATGAAGCTTTGGAAGTTTTAAGTCAGTGGAGAGGGTCTCATAGTTATCCATTACATATTTTCAAAAAAACAATGAAAAAATATTCTGAGGGTATTGATTCAAAGGCAATAGTCGTTCAAAGATTGAAACGGGTGCCATCAATTATAAAAAAACTAAGTCGGAGCTATGAGGGGCAAGAGGGAAGGATCAAGTTATCTAGAATGCAAGATATCGCAGGTTGTAGATCAATAGTAAAATCAATGAAAGAATTAAATAAACTTAAGGATAAGTATGCTAAAAGTAAATTGAGGCATAGATTGGTGAAAGAATATGACTATGTTACATATCCCAAAAAAGATGGCTACAGGAGTTTACATTTGGTCTATAAATATGAGAGTGATAGAGAGAGGAAAGAATATAATGGTCTTCTTATAGAGCTTCAGTTTAGAACAAAATTACAACATTTATGGGCAACAGCTGTAGAAACAACAGGTTTGTTTATAGGACAAGCATTGAAATTGTCTGAAGGTGAAGACTCTTGGAATGATTTTTTTAGTCTTGTTAGTTCTGCTTTCGCAATAATGGAAAAATGCCCTCTTGTTCCGTATGTCGAAACAAGTAAGAAGAAAATGTATAACCTAATTAAGCAAAAAGAAAAAGAACTGAACATTATTACTCGAATGCAAGGATGGAATAAATCTTTAAGAGAGTTTGAGGATTTAAGGACTGATAAACAAAAAGAATTCTTTGTTTTAGAACTTGATACAATACAGGAGAAAGTGACAATAACAGCATTCTCTAATAATGAGGAGAAAAAGGCAATAGACATGTATTCAAATATTGAAAAGAAGATTTATGGGAAAAACGAATATGACGTTGTCCTTATTGGTGCGGACAATATAGTTGATTTAAAAAAAGCTTATCCAAATTATTTTGCTGATACGAATGAATTCATTAAAAATTTAAAAAAAATTATAGAAAAATCAGACTAGGTCTATCTGTTTTTAGTCCAGTATCATATGTCTTCTTATTAAAACCACATCCCTTTAAACAAATTCTCCAATAAAATATTTCCCCCGACGGCTTTACATTGAAAATTTTCCCAAGGGTTTTCAATTGCCTGTAAAGTTGTCCACAATTATTTTATCTGCCTGAGAATTTCGTTTTCCCATACGCCAAAGCGAATGGTTTTTAGCCATATTCCCAAGCGAATGGCTGAGCTTTTTGTTACTTTGATTCTTAGCACTGATATGAAATCCCACCCCTTAAACCAGTAGTATTATTCGCGGAGCTGCGGGCATAATGTATCTAATAAAATTTTATAATCAATAATAGGTTCACCAAAAAACACAATTCAAGTATGCCCTTACATTAATTTAACTGCTTTTGTATCAATTTGCCCTTTGCCCACCAACCGTCAACTAACAACTAAAAACTAACAACTAATTACTAACAACTAACTGCTACAAATAATCAATTCTTCGCCCCAATCCACTTATCAACAACATCCAAGCATTCCTTTTGATTTCCCCAAGTAAGCTTATCTCGTGCACTCTTATATCCTAACCACTGTGAACCAGAGTGCTCCCTTTTATCCAACTTAACAGGCCCAGGCCCAACTTCAACAGAATAAAGCGACCAAGTCTGTCCAATAATCCCAGGTCTATCTTTCAACCCCTTCAAATAAGGATATCGTCCACTCAGATGATGATTTTTAACTTTAATTACAGATAACCCAGTCTCTTCAGATACCTCACGTAATAGAGCCTTATTCCGACTCTCGCCTTCTTCAATCCCACCTTTAGTAAACTCAAATCCTTTCCAATGCAATTTTCTCTTCTGAATCAAATACCTAGGCTTCTTTCTAGAAGTTCGATAAACCACTATAAAAATACCCTTTCTATATTTATCATCTCGGTTAAACAATCTCTTAATAAAATTCATTTTAATCTCGCCTTCATTTTTTTAGATTCTTTAATATACTTATCTTGAGAGAATATCTCTCTATCCTCATTATTTTTAGAAAGAGCTCCAATCTTTTCATCGGGAATGATATGGATATGCATATGCTCTATAGATTTTCCAATATATTTCTTTTCTCCTTCTCGATAAAGGATCGATAAACCATGATTTAGTTTTTTCATTTTCCTCTCAGCCCAAATAATTAATTCAAATATTCCAAACTTCTCATTCTTGGTTAAACCAGAAATTTTACTTGTATGCTTGTTTGGCACAATTAGTAAATGTCCTTTATGGTATGGCGCTTTTGCAAGAATAACTTTTCCAGAAGAGTTCTGCTTTAGAATTTCTTCCTTCGTTAAAGAGCAGAAAGGGCATCCTTCCATATTTTTTAAAAAACAGTCATACTTCATACAATCACCTAATATTATATAGAATTAATCCGTTTTAAACTTAACTTGTTAGTTATTCGGAAACTTTTAACCTTCATATTTAAGAGTCTCTTCCAATCACTCAATTGATGTTAGTATGAGCCAGACTTGTTTCCATATACCTGGTAGCGTTATCGATTCTTTATCAAAACGATTAAAATCAAAACCCAATAATAAAGTCACCAAAAATAAATAACCCTTCATGTCAGCGCCGCAGGTGATAATTCAATATGTCAATATGAGCAATAGCGAACAAAACATCACAAATATTCAATTAATCTGGTGGAGTTAGAGACCTAAATACCAAATTGAGTTGAATTCTTGAAGAAGGCAGATTGATATTAATACAGTTAAATTAATGTTAGCCTTCGGCCTCGGTCGTTTGAGTTTAAGTCTTTGGTAATCTAAGATTATAAGTTGTTCAGTGGATTGGTTCACAAACCAAGTATTTTCATATGTCTTCTTATTGAAACCACATCCCTTTAAGTAAAAATTCCCAAGAATTTTTGCTTTCCCATACGCCAAAGCGAATGGAAACCCCTAGCGTGTGGTTAGCGAGACTTTTAGCAAAATTTGACTTCTAATCTGGGAAGTTATCGATATACACTCAATTGATATTTCATAGATATTACCTTAAACTACTCTGTTTACCACGAGTCATTCCCTCAACCGAAGGTCTCATTAATGGAACAGCCTTATATTAATATAATCGAACAATCACCCACATCCTTCCTTCCCAACATTTATAATGTATACAATGTATACAATGTATACATGACAAGCACAATAAGATTAAGTCACGAAGTAAAAGAAAAAATAAGTACCTTCGGATTAAAAGGTGAAAGCTACGAAAAAATAATCAATAGACTCTATGATCTTGCCGTAAAAGAAAGGGTTCGAGAATTTTTAATGCCATCAAGCAAGTATGTTTCATTAGAGGAATTTCGAAAAGAGGTAGAAAAGAAGTGGCCAAAGTCGAAATAATAGAGAGTTTAAGGAAAGATATTATCAAAAAGTTTAAAGGTGAGTCGATAAAAATTGTTGAATTTCTAGAATCTCTCGAATCTAGTCCAAGGAAAGGAAAGCTTCTTGGGCAATTCTCAGGATTCCAAGTTAAAGAATTGAAATATAAAAGCTTTAGATTTTATTTTATAGTTGAAGGCGAAAAAATAAATGTTCTATCTGAAGAAGAACTCGTTGATGTTTTAATGAAGTTCGTTAGAATGTCTGACAAAAAAACCCAGCAAAAAGCAATCGACGAAATAAAAGAAATATTAATCAAGGTCGGCCCATACGGTTTCAAATAATCTTTACTTTTATTATTTAATTCAACTATACATAATATTATTCGCGGAGCTGCGGGCATCGCTTGTGTATCGATGTTTCAAATGCTATATTTTGAGTTGCTCAGTTGATGAATTAACGAGCCAAGTATTATTCCAATATACCTGGGGGAGTTATCGATTATGATATTTTATTGGGTTAAAAATTAATATCAAAACAATTGAATTAATGTTACCCTTCGGGTTCGGTCGCTTGAGCTTGATATTATAATAATTAGAAATTATAAGTTTCTCAATTGAACCTTAGTCAAACCAAATATGCCTTCGCATTAATTCAGCTGCCTTATATCAATAAAATTTAACATGCCTTAACTAAAAACTAACGACTAACAACTAAAAACTATCCTAATGACTCTCATCATCTGTAGCCTTCTTCGGTTTCCCAAAAAACTCAATAGCTCGAGCCAGTTCCTTCTTCCCTTTTTTCTTAGAATATTCTTCAATCGATATCTTCTTATTATAAGCTTCCATGGCCTGAACCAAAGCAGCTGCTCCAGCCTGTGTTCCGTCAGGATGAGCATGAACTCCAGCTCCCATAGTCGTAATAAAATCAACATTCCCCATTACATCAATAAACGGTTTCAACTTAGCAGGATTTAATCCGCCAGAGATAATCGGTGCACATTTCTTAACACCCCTCCAAGAATCGTATTCTAAAATAACATGGTGTGCAACATCTTCTTTAACTAACTTCAATAAATCTTTATCGTCTTTCGGGACTTTAGCCCAAGACTGCTCAAACATATGTCCATCAGCTAACAACTGCAAAATATTATGTGCAGGAATAATATCATCTTGAGGTGTTCCCTTCATCTTTCCAACACCAGCGGTTCCCGTATGAATTCCCGAAGCCCCCGCCAAACGAGCAAGTTTAGATAAAACTAAAACAGTATGTCCAATTGGATTCTCCGGACGAGTAAATGCACCATGCATTGCTCTATGAAAATGAATAAACACATCAGGATATTTACGTCTAAGAGTTTGAGTTGCCATCCATCCTGCAGTAA
The DNA here is from genome assembly GCA_027858295.1 of Nanobdellota archaeon. Lineage (GTDB taxonomy): Archaea > Nanobdellota > Nanobdellia > Pacearchaeales > GW2011-AR1 > GW2011-AR1. Next base: position 6,867 of record JAQICZ010000027.1, read on the forward strand.
TACCATCAATCAAAAAAGCATAGCTTCCAGCTTCAAATCCAGCATTACGAATCATTTCACATCTTTCAATCATAGTGTCATAATCAGCCGCAGAAACATTAAACGAATGAATTTTTTTATTCCCAGTTTCCTTAACAGCTTTATCCATTGCTTCTTTTACATGTAACACCATCTTGTCATACGGACAGAAATCTTGATTCGCTTGAGGCTCATCATTCTTTACAAAATCTCCACCACCAACCCAAAAATCATAACAGACTTCAGCATACTCAGCAGAAGTCAATCCCATCTTAGGCTTGATAATAGTTCCAAGAACTGGCCTATTTTTAATTACCAAATATTTCTTCATGTCATCAAGTGTATAAGACGGTCCATCATATTGTTCAAGCATTGCAGACGGGAACCAAAGATCAAGCAACTTCAATGCCTTAATTTGTTTCATCCCAAGCACATTCCCAACAATATATGTTAAAATATTTTGAATATTTCCACCTCTATCAAAAAGCCTCCAAGGGAAAGCAATCCAAACAAGCTCCTTCTTCAAATCAACTTTGTAAACAAGAGCATTCATCTCACGAGAAAAATCAGTTTCAGTCTGAACAGTAAAATTAGTACCAGTAGAAGACTCCGCAGCAACCTCCGCCGCAGCTTGAAGCATATTCATTCCCTTCCCAGGAACCATATGATAAACACCCAACATGTATAATCCATTCTTCGGATTCTTTAATTCAAAATTAGTATACATCAATTGCTTAGAATTCAACGAATCCAACAGTTCCCTAATCTCTTTAGAATATTTAATCACCATCTTAATAAAAATAAAATGATTTAATATTTAAACATTATGGATAATAAAAAATATTAACCATTGTCTTCAACTGGGGAAAAATAGAAGCACCCCTCATGCACGCAGCGCGAACGGATAATATTATGTCTTAATAACTGAGCGACAGCGAAGCAATCTTTTTAATTAATTAAAAATTTAGTTTTTGCTTAGTTCTTCAATGATTTTTAAAAGTTCTGAAATTTCTTTAATTTTATAATTTGCTTTTATTTTCTTATCTGAATTTCCAATATCTAAATGAATACTAGTAATCCCTAAAGAATTTGCACCCTCAACATCTTTTTTTGGGCTATCTCCAACGTGTATAGCCTCTGATGGTTTTGCGTCAAGCTTATTTAATAATAATAAAAATGGCGAAGGATGCGGTTTTTCTCGTCCTGCTTCTTCAGAAGAAACCAGACCGTCAACATAGTTAGTTAGTCCAAGACTATGAATTTTACGGAGTTGTATATGTGAGGTTAAATCTGTTACAATACCTATTTTGAATCCTCTTTTTTTTATTTCTTTCAGTGTTTTGATTACTCCTGGATTCAGCTTGGATTTATTAAGAAGCGTATCCCAATAAGCATCATACAAATCCAATATGACTTTAGGTTCTACAGTTCCGTGAGTTTTTTCTATTAATCTTTGAATATATAAAACCCTATTGTGTCCAGAAGCTGTTCCTGAAAGTTCTCGATGTATCTCGTTTCTAGATGCAGAAAATTTCTCGTCGAAATCTTTCTTCGATATTTTTACACTTTTTCGAAATTTTTTAAAAATAGCTTCAGATGCTTTTTTATGTACAGTCGCATAGTCATACAACGTATCATCCAAATCAAATAATATTACTTTTTTCATATGTCTTTTTATTGAAACCACATCCCTTTAGGGTGTGGATGTCTTTTTTTGATATTATGGCACCCGAAGGGCGACCGTTTCCGCAAATAGAGGGAGTGGATGATTTTGCGTTAAAAAAGTCCCGCGGTTAAGCCACATGCTTCAAACGAAATCTCGTGAAAAACTTTCCCCCGACGGCTTTACATTGAAAACTTTACCAAGGGTTTTCAACTG
>JAQICZ010000053.1 GCA_027858295.1 Nanobdellota archaeon
AATTTACATTCTTTAGGGCTCATAAAATCACTACATGATACCTTAGCCGTATTAGTAGCTGGACTACCAATTGGAAACTTAACCGAAGCAGCTCCATCTGCTTCTGGTATCAAAACAAATCCTCTTCTATCAGTCATCTGCCCGGCAACTGCAATTGCATTAACAGCTCTTCTAATCAATTTTTGTGTTTCTGGTCCATCCAAACCTGGAAAATCATTATACTTACTAACAGCCAAATTAATTAACTGACATTTATCTTCTCCAGTTCCAATATCAATTTTCTTATTATCCATAACATTACATAATTCAAAACTCTGAAGCTTCCCAGACTCATCATATGACCTAGTCGCTCCAAAAGAAGGCAACGTCGGCTTTAATCTAGCATACCACCCATTTCTGCTATCAAAAGGAACAATCGCAGGAAGACCCTTATATGGTTCCACTTCATAATATTTAACCACAAAACCACTTGTTTCAAAATTATTTTTTTCTATACTATTTTGATAAACAGTCTTATCATATCTTACAAACCAAGAAAATTTATCAGTAACATTCTTTACTCCAGCTTGCCCTAAATTATTCCCAGATAAATCAAAAACACTCCAAACATCATACTTACCGCTCCCTGCCTGGTGTAACAAAACCTCATATTTAATACCATCAATACGAACTCTCTGTATCGGTTGATCTGCTGGAATCGATCCGATTCCATTTTTACCAGATTTATCACCATCATACTCTCCAATTACCGCATCCTTAGCAATCGCGATTTGAAGACTCCTCTCACCCTCAATAGTTTTACTCTCCTTCTTAACCTTTTCATATTCCAAAACCTGTTCTCTATTCACTTTTACCTGCTCAATTGCAGAATACAACTTTTTATAATAAGCCTCTTTTGTTTCACCAGAAGCTGAAAAATACAAATTAGAATACAATTCAATAGACCTCAAATCCTCGAGCTCATAAACTTGCTCAATGTTTTCTGCGTTCTCAATAACAGAAATAATATCATTTAAATCAATAGACTCGCCATCTTTAACCATACTCTTCATGATTCCTCCAGTAAACTCAGAAGCTAAACTTCTCAAAGAAGAAAGAACTGTCGGAGAATAATCTGCAGTCAAAGCTGTTCTATTAACAACATCTTGAGACAACAACCCACCTTCCTTAATTATATTCCCATCTTCGAGCTTCTTTAACTCATCACTCTGCTCATTCATAACTTTAGCAACTTCTTCAACCTGAGTATCAATCTCATCAGAATGATCAAAATAACAAGCATCAAGACTTCTATACTCCCCATCAGAAATCAATTTATCACACTTCTTTTCCCAGCCACCCATAACTTCTTTTCTTGCAAGTGTTTCACCACTAGCCCCAAAAATAACATTCTTTGCCGTCAAAAATGCACCTGTAGCAACACAAGCTTTCTTCATACCAGATACAACCTTGCCAAGACCATCAGAAATTTTCTGAATATCTTTCATTGTTTCATTAATTTTATCCGCTCTGCTCCTTGCTTTTTTAGGAGATAATTGAATTAATCTTTTTTCAATTCCAATCTTAAACTGAAAAGTTGCTTCACTTCTTTGATAATTAATACTTGGTTCAATCTTAACTTTCGCCACTCTACTCAGGTAAGCTTTCTGCAAAACAATTTCAAATCTACCACCAAAAGGTACTGGGGTATCTTCAATCAATCTTTCAGACGATTTGTAAATATTCTGCAATTTCTCAGCTGTTGTCTTCTTTGCTAAATTCATCGAAATAACAACACTTTTTTCTTTTACTTCATCTAACGTAAAATATTCTCCCTTATCTCCACCTAACGAACTCAAATCAACACGACCATCTTTTCTTAATTGAAATGCTTGACTAGCACCTGAAACAGTATTCTTAACATATATTTCAGCCCCATAATCCTCAAACTTTGGCTTAGACACCCCATCAAAATCAATTTCTTTATGAGCTCCATCTACTAATATTGTCCCAGAAGAAATACCTGCATTTGCGAAATAAAGAGAATCATTACAAGCCAAATTCTTTATTCTTGATTCAGGATAAGACTCCAGCATCTCGTTACAAAACGTTTTAACATCTTCCGGCTGACCCATCTTCTTAGCCAAATTAATTTTCGCAGAGATTGCCTGTTCTGCAAGTGAAACACTATTATTATCGGGATATTTTTCCCCTCCATAATTAGAAATAATTCTATTATAGTCTTCAAGTGCACTAGTATAATTTGCCTTTGCTTCTTTGCCCAAATCAGAATTTTCTTCTTCTCCAAGACCGATTAAAGAAACAGGAACCCCCTGAAGTTCAACAGTTCCATCACTTTTAGAAATCAATACATGATTTTTACCACCTTGCAACCAAGTATAAAATTCAACTGAGCCGACAGATACAGAATCCACTAACTCCTGAAGAATTGACTTTGAGCTTGTTGCCTTATCTCCTAAAAATGCTGCTGTTTCTAATTGACTATCTGTTAATTTTTCCCCGGCCTTATCCTTTGGAAGTGCTACCAAAAGTACACTCAAATTTCCATTAGAATTATCAGCATATGCCAAAAACAAATCCTTCCCTTCTGTCTTCCCTATTTTATCCCCTAAACTAACCACTTTTTCCTCAGCATTAACATTAAAAGTTATTCTCGGAGAAACTCTCAAGTCCAAAGTTTCACGACCTTCATCTGTCTGACAAGAAATTTTAGTATATTGATAAATCCCCTTTTTATCCAATTCAAGAATAGTACACAAACCATCCAAAAACTTTTCCCTCTCCCTAACTTCAACATATTCCGAATTCACAGTTAATCTTGCCGCAATATCTGCATAATCAATTTTTTCCAGCTTCAACTCAACTGTAGAAAAACAATCCAAATCCGGTAATAGAATTTTTGGAGATGTCCCTCCAACTTTTAAATCATAACTTTGCATAACCTGTCTTGCATTAGAACCTTCTCTATATGGATTCTGTAGATTACCAGAATAAATAGAAATAGACGCTGCATCTTTAGTAATATCGTCAGCTCTCAAATATCCCATCTTATTAAAGAAAGCATAATTACCCATTTTCTGATTAAACTCATCATCATCCATAACTGGTAAATAAAAATTATGAGTTCGCAATCCGAATCCACCTTCTAAATCATAAGAAATCACTGCAGTCAAATTCCCCTCAACAAAATCAGGCATACTTGATTCATTTTCATTTGGTCTCAAAATAATTGTAGCATAACCAATATTATCCCACATAAAATTATTCAATTTTCTATTCCCACCAAGAGCAGCATAAGCCGGATGAAAACCAATAGTTCTAACTTCTGGCGGATAATCCCCATTAAAATTAATAGAATCAATAGATTCAATATTAATCAAAGGATTAACCTTAATCGCTTGTAAAGGACAAAAAACAGGAACCTCCTCCTCTTCTAACAAATCACTTCGAACCACAGCTGGACTACAGCCTAATGGATCAATTTGAACAATAAAATCCTGACCCTCTTCACACATACTATTATCAAAAAATCCAGGAGCAGAACCCATCTGACCAAATTGATCTCCAAATGAACTAAAATATTTAGAATTCCCAATCATCTTTGGATTAGAATAAACATATTCTCCTGAAGCAGCAACAAGACCAATCAAAAACATACAAAGAAACAACAAAACTGCTAACCGTTGACGGTTGACGGTTGACGGTTGACGGTTCATTTCATCACCACCTCCAACTCATTATTTTCAACTAAAATATAATTCATTTGCAAAGCCTCTAAAGATTCCGGGGACCTTTTAGTCATTCCAGAGATTTCTAACTCTTCATAATTTTCTAACTCATTATTATTAAATTCATATTCCACATTACCACCACCGATTAATGCACTTGTAATCATCTGCTCTGGAACTTCCACCTCAACACATTCTTTTTTAGTAAATCCGGCAAGCCCTAAAACACCAGCCCGCGGAGCATCATAACATTGCTCTTGAGTAGATGCTGGAAGTTGAATACTAGAATTAGCACTCAAATAAATTTGTATATCATAAACCCCAGCAACCAAACTAACTTTCTTATTCTCTGGATAGATTAAAGTCACAGATTCATCATCGCTTGTAAAAGAAACTATTGCATCCCCATTATATGCTCCTCCATCAACAATTAAAGAAACTTCTTTTTCATATTTCTTATCCATAATAACAAACAAGCTTCCCTCAGAAACACTTGAATAAATATTCTTAGATGTTTTATATCCGTCAGCTGTCACCTTCAAAATTCCATTTCCACATTGAGGAACAGGTCCATCATATGCTCCATTTTTAGTAGAACCCAAATCACAAGTAGCATCAAAACAACTGAATGACAACTGAGCCTCAACAGGCTCTAAATCAGAATCATAAACATCAATCTTCACTTCACTATTCATATACTCACATATATTTGATTCTCCGCCAGTAATTGTTTCCGTCGCTCTAGATTCACGAGGGACATTCCCTTCAACTAAAACAACCATTGGAAATTGAAATGTTTCTTCATCTTTTGACAACTGGACCATCACTGGATGTCTAATATTATATACAAAGTGATAAGGCACATAGCAGAAACCTAGAGCCCCCAGACCATCTTGATTTCCAACAGCCTTTGCTTTCATAATAGCACCTTCTGTGGGATTCACTTCAAAATAAGTAGGCCAACCAGAGGCATAAATAAATCTCGCATCAAAATCTCTAGAAATTTCAAGATCAAAATAATCATTTTTTTCACCCCTATTATTCAAAGCCATCGTATTCATCTCAAGCGCATCTCTAAAATCATTATTCACTTGATTAGCATTCCAAATAAGAGGAGCACAAGACAATTTGAACCCATCAACAGGAGCATAAAGTCTCAGAACATCTACAGTCCTATTCTCCAAGAAAAAATCGGCTTGCTCTTTTTCATAAACTTCAACCGCAGAATTATACAAAAACCCTAAACTCGATTTAATTCTCATCGAATGACTACTCAAAATAGAAGCATCCAAATCTTTCTCAACAGAAATATCATAATCCATTTCAACATCTACAAAATCATCATCAATACTCACAATCGCAGATGGCTTACCAAGGCCAATACTATAACCTTCATCTCTAAAACTTTTAAAATTACAATTTTTAACAGCAGTCTCAATATATCTCTCCAATTGACCCTCCATAGAATCCAAAGTTGGAATTTGTGTCGCTGGCAAATTCGACCCCTTCATATAAAACCAATAAGGAACCTCAACACCCGCAAAAGTCAACTTAGAAGAAAACGGTTGATATCTTGATCCCGGAACAAATGCAGGTTCCTCTAAAAAACCACCCTTAGTTTCCATAATTGAAATCCCAACAACCATCTCTTCTTCTAAACAATTCAAAAAAGACGTCTTTATAGGCTCAATAGAAGCAGGAACGGATTGTTCACCAACTCCAGGACGAAGAGTAAAATAAAATATAGCACCGACTACAATTATAATTCCAATTATAACAAAAACCGTAACCTGTCCTCTCTTATTTTGCATGCTATAAATCACCCCGATTTATACTAGAAACAGTCAAAACACATATATAAATGATTTGGATATCCGTCGTCATTAACAGTCGCAGATGAAGAATATAGACCTAATGAACTTCTTTTGCAAAACGCCTTAGAAGCCTACCCTTAGAATAAACAACCGCACGATAAGCAGATACCAGAAACAAAGCCCCACCAAAAGTAACAATCCATTTACTAAGCCCTTGAGCAAATGCCGGAATAACCAAAAAGCCAAGACCAAAATTCAGAAAATAAATCCCAAAAATTGCATAAATAAGCGGCAAAAAATTGATGGCCTTTTTCTTTGTCATGAGAATCTAAAACAAAGCAGCTTTTTATTTATTACGGAAAGCCACATTCGCTAACTGCTAACAGCTAAAACAATTATCCAATTTCTACAACTTTCTATCTCAGAGATAACCAAAAATAATCACTGCCACAAGACACACCATAAATCCATAACAACCAATGCCCGCACCACAGGTGATAACTCAAAATATTTTGACAATAAATGAGACTCCCCGACCTAAAGCCGCGGAGTACCTCTAAGACAAGCTAGAGCTTCAATTTCTGCTGAATCTTTATCAGAGAAATAATACCTAACTCTGTTCATCTCCAACCAAGTATGCAACCCTGATACAAAATTTCGTTAAATCGTTTACCAATCGATTTAACCTTCCTAAAATTTTCGGCTAAACAAAGTTTACTTTATTTTTCCATAAGCCAAAGCAAATGGTTCTTAGCCATATTCCAAGGTGAATGGCTATACAGCATTACTAATTCAATTTGCCCTAATAACTGAGAGGCAGCGAAGTGATTTTGCAAAAAAATACATTATTATATTTTTACACCCTCGAACTGGAACTCCGAGAAACTAAAAGACATTTATTAGGACGGGCAGCCACAAATGGGGTGGGGTCTTAATATCAATAATTGACAAAACGGACTTCTGCCTTCTGCCCCCTCAAACCATCAAACTTCTGATTCCTACCTGATACATAATATCTATTATCGCAAAGCTTTGCTTTGCTTCCCACCCTTAATCTGACCATAATTCTCATCCAAAAATTCAACATCCAACTCCTCAATTTTAATCTTCGACAACTCACACAAATCTCTAAAAAAATCCTCAGGCAAATTTCTCTCCTCACTAAAATAATTCTTAAGCGTTGAATACGGAACCTCAAAACCAAACTGATTCAAAGCCCGAAGCGACGGCGCACCAGACTCTTCAATCACACGCTGCAAAAACTTACGCTGCCCACCTTCCTCAAATTTCACTCGTTTCATATGAAATTAAGTCAAAAAAAGTTTAATTATCTTACTTTTTAAAATATATCGTTTGTGTTGGGAAAGCAAACCCAATTTTCTCTTTTTCAAATGCTTTATAGAGGGCCAAATTAATTTCTTCTTGAATATCCATGTATTTATTATAGTCGGATGTGCTCACATAATAAACAACTTCATAATTCAAACTAAAATCTCCAAACTCTTTAAAATTAACTCTATCTAAATCTGCACCTTCAACTTTATCAAAAATAGTTTTCACAATTTCTTTTATTTTTTCTAATTTTTTAGTGCCAGTTTTGTACTCGACGCCAAAAGAAAATTGAATTCTTCTTTTTTCCATTCTCTTATAGTTGTTTATTCTTGTACTTGTCATTTCACTATTTGCAATGACAAGCTCCTGCCCCTGCAATGTTTCAATTCGAGTAGTTTTAATCCCAATATTCTTTACAATCCCCATATCACTACCAACAATAATAAAATCTCCTTCTTTAAACGGCTTATCAAAATAAATTGCAAATGCACTAAATAAATCTGACAAAACATTTTGAAGGGCTAAAGCAATCGCAATCCCTCCGACCCCCAGCCCAGCAATCAAAGGAGTTATCTCAACTCCAAAATTAGATAAAATCATCAAAATTGCAAAAACCCAAATAATCAATTTTCCAATGAGACCAAAAACCCTCATCATTGAAATATTTCCAATATCTTTTTCTTTTCTTTTTTTTATTTGAACAGCAACAAAATAATCAATTGCTCGAGAAACTCCCTTCACAATATAAAATCCAATCAAAATCACAATTAAATAATAAAAAATGATATCTATTCTTTCTGAAACATTTAAATTTCTAGCTCCAAAATACAGAGCAATTGCAAAATAGAAAAACCAATTGATTCCTTTAAAAAAATTAACAACTAAATCATCCCAGCCAATTTTTGATTTCTTTGCTAATTTCTCTATTCTATGAATAACAAAATAATCAAAAAATTTGAATATAATAAACAATGTTAAAAAAACTCCCAAAGCAATAAGATACTCTTCTCCCGTATTATTCCAATAAACAGCATTTAAAAATTCACTTAACATGAATTTACAAATTCACAAAATTTTATATACCTTTGTACATAATTAAATTTTCAAGAAATATTTTCTCTCTTATAAAAAGAAATTCCAAACAAAATTACGAAAAGAAAAATCCTGTGGATAAATTTAAAGAAATTCTTCTGCCGCTTTTTTAAATAAAAATGCTCAAAATTAAATGAGGCAATCAATGTAATCCAATAATAAATGCATAATAATGCCAAGAAATAAGAATGAATATTTTTTAAAAAACAAACCAATAAAGTATATTGGGAACATGTACCATGAATGAAGAGGGTGTAAATTTATACTACATCTTGTCAAATCATAAATAGGTGTTGCAAGAAGATGGTCAATATCTATAAGATTTGAAGAAATTAACAATATGCTTGCAAATTTCCAATCAAAATTTTTTTTAGTTATATATTTTGAAAATAAATAAATTACTCCTACAAGAATTAAATTGGATGCAATATGTATTAATGTGTTTGGCATAATTTAGCAAATTTATATTTCTTTATATGTTTTTTTGAAAGATGTCAAATTTTTGCTAAAAGTCTCGGTAACCACACGCTAAAGCATGTGACTTAACCTCGGGACTTTTTTAACGCAAAATCATCCACCAGATAATTCTCTTTTGAAATTTTCCCAAGGATTTCAAAACTGCCTGAGAATTGTCAACTCCCTCTATTTACGAAAACGGTCGCCCTTCGGGTGCCATAA
>JAQICZ010000034.1 GCA_027858295.1 Nanobdellota archaeon
ATCAATTTTAAAAAAATAATTTACACTATTTGCCTCTGCCAGCGGCGATAATTCAAAATTTATATGAGCGGAGCGAACAATTTTTTCAGGTTATGTAAGTTATGTTGAGATTTAGAAATAATTGTATTTTTGGTCAAAATTGGGAGAAGAAGCATATATTTAGATAGCTTCGGGCAGGTTAAATTATCCGCTCCGCTGGGAACATGAAATATATATGATATATAGAATTTTAGGACATATAAATATTTTTTATAGGTCTACTGTTAACGGCTCGCTGTTTGCAATTTTACTTAACTATTATTGAGCCTTTCATATAGGGGTGTGGCTTACAATAGTAGTCATATGTTCCCCGAGTATTGAATGTGTGGATGTATTTTTCTCCTTTTCCTAGAAGTCTTGAGTTTAGTTCTGAACCTTCTTCTGAAGTTATTGTATGGGCTATTGTATCTCTATTTTCCCAGGATACTGTGTCACCTACATTTATTTCTAAATCTACTGGGGAGTATGCGAAGTTGATTATTTTTATTTCATAGTCGGAAGTTATTTCTTTTGGTTTTGCTAGTTCTCCTGGGGAATCTATAGGGATTTCTGTTGCTGGAACTGGAAGTTCTCCAGTAGGAGTTATTGGCTCTGATATTACATTTCCTGTTTGGAAACCGTTGAATATTACACCAACGGCTACAAGAAGTATTAGCATTCCAAATGCGAACCAGACTTCTTTTCTCATGTTATTCTTAGGGTGGCGTTATTTATAGGAGATTGGGCGAATAAATTCGTTGGAGCGAAAAGAGACGGAGGGTGGGAAGAAAGTAAGGCAGATTAATATGCTAAATTTATTAGGATCAATTGAGTTTTTATAAGAACGGAGGGCCGATTGATATGGGGCCGTTGAGTTAATGTTACCCTTCGGATATGAGTAAGGTTCGCGATGACGGAGTTTAAAGACATAGTGATATCTGCATTGCGGTTTGTCCCGTAGGGATGACCCGATGGGGAAAGCTGGGCCTCGGTTTGATATGTCTAGTTTGTTTAGGGCAAATTAAGATAGTCACTCCGCTGGGGCCTAAACTGTTGGAGGTTAGCAGAGCAGTAAAACATAGCAATATTTGTCCTGCGGTTGACAGTTGACGGTGGACGGTGGACAGTTGACGGTGGACAGTTGACAGTTGACGGTTAACGGTCTGCGGTTTCTCAATTAATATTATAAATTGTAATTGTTTTATCTGATTAGGTGATTATATGGATTTGAAGAGAGATGTTAATGCGGCTCGTGTGGCTTTTAGGAAAGGTGATAAGGAAGCTTCTATTGTTGCACATTCAGGCCATAGGGAGGTTCATGATACGGGATTTGGTAAGTATTTGAAGAGTTGGGTTTATGGTGGGCTTGATGGTATTATTACCACATTTGCTGTTGTTGCTGGAGTCGCAGGAGCTGCTCTTGGTGTAAATGTTATATTGATTCTTGGCTTTGCTAATTTGATTGCTGATGGAATTTCTATGGCGATTGGCGACTACTTGTCTACTAAATCTGAGAATGAATATTATGATTTGGAAAGGTCTCGTGAGAAATGGGAAGTTGATTCTCATCCAAAAGGTGAAGAGGCCGAGATGCTTGAGGTTTATCAGAAGAAGGGGCTGAATAAAAAGGATTCAAAGATTCTTGTGAATGTTTTGAAGAGGAATAAGAAGTTTTGGATTGATACTATGATGCATGATGAGCTGGGGCTTGTAAAAGAAGATGAAAATCCAGTAAAGCATGCAGTTGTTACCTTTGGGTCATTTCTTGTTTTTGGGTTTATTCCTTTAGCACTTTTTGTTTTTGGGTTAATCTTTAAGTGGGATGTTGCTAATGGGTTTCTATGGACGTCTGTGCTCGCAGGAATTTCTATGTTTGGACTTGGAGCTGCAAAAACCAAGATAACTGGTAAGAAGTGGGCTAGGAGTGGATTTGAGACTCTATTGATTGGTGGAGTTGCTGCCGGAGCTGCTTATTTTGTTGGTGATATATTGGCTAAGATTGTTTAATGTTACTTTTTACGAGTAGTGACAAAAAGAAAGGTTTTATAAGGTCTTTTTTGCTTAGTTTTGTATGAAAGATTTAACAGATTTTATGGAAGTAGGGATGGGACAATTTAGGAAAGCAGATTCTAACACTAGTCAATATACAACATATTTGAAGCCATGTATTGGTGTTGGTTTTTTTGACACCTTAAGTAAAGAAAGTTATATGCTTCACTATCCAGACCTAATGTTTTATGATATTGATAAAGATGTCAAAACAATAACTGATGATTTCTCAGATAAATCAAAGATAGAAGTTTATGCAACTGGTGGATCTATTAATTTCAAAGATGATAAAGGATATAATGGATCAGTTCTTAAAGATAGAGCAGACATTGAAAAAGTTCTAAAAGACAACTTTCCTGAAGGTAATGTTCAAATTGATTGGGGCAATTTAAATGGAGAGACTGAATTGTATCTCAATAAGCCAGAGGGGAAGTTTGAAGCGAAAAAGATAGTTTAAACTTCTAACTATTTTTTCTTACAATTTCACAATTAGACTTTAACATATTTTATATTTAATTTAATAATTGAGAGACTTAATATTGTATTTTTATCTATTGTCACCTTTTAATAGTAGTTACAAATTATCAGGTTTTATAAACCAAATTTTACTTACTATATTATGAAGATAAAGAAAGAAAACACAGCATTAATCATCGTTGACAGGCAAGAGGACTTTGCTGAAGAACAGTTTCACAAGTCAGATGTTGAGACAATTATGAATTCATATCATCAACTTTTGGGTGATAGACAGATGGATGTATATAATTTCTCTAGTGGAGCTTTTGGAAAAACTCTGCCTGAGCTTAACAAATATTTGAAAAGTGTTGAGAATGTAAGCTATATGAAAAAGAAACCAACTATGGATAGTTGTTTTACTAATCGCAATCTTCTTGAGAGTCTAGTAGAGAGGGGTACGGATAATTTAATTGTTACTGGAATAAGTGGCCATATTGTGTTAAATCAACTGCACAAATGGGTCAGATGAAGGGGTTTAATATTCATTCATCACTTGACATGGTTGCTGTTCAAAAGGGCAGAGAAAAAGAAATGGAAAAGTTCAACGAATGGCTCTATGAACATGGTGAGTTATATGATTCTGTTGATGACCTGATTGATAATATTGAATAATATTTAATTAAAATTAATATGATAATCTGAAAATAATTTTGACTAATTTAAAAGCTTAATAAATTAAAACACTGAAAAATCAAACAAACAAAAGGCAAAAAAACACCTTCGCTATCACTCAGGATTAAGGCCATTAAATTATCGCCTCTGGCAGGAACAAATATTGTATTATCAATAGAGTCAAATTTTTACTAAAAGTCTCGCTGACCACACCCTTAAGGGTGTGGCTTGACGCGGGACTTTCTTAACGCAAAAATCATCCACTCCCTCTATTTGCGGAAACGGTCGCCCTCTATACCCATTCGCTTGGGAATATGAGGAATTACCATTCGCATCCTGAATATGGGAAAATAAAATACCCGTAGTTGATTATATTTTATTTAGGGTGCCAAAATTCAGGGCAGATAAAAACCCTTGGAAAAGTTTTTATTGAATTTTGTATGGGTGCCATAAAACCGAAGGAAGGCATCCACACCCTAAAGGGATGTGGCTTCGATTTGAAGACATGTCAAATAAGTAATCATTGCTAGTTATAATAATATTTTTATTATAAATACACTCCCCATATGCCCTTAGATTAATCCAGTTGTCTTTTATCAATTATGGCGAAAGCTAATTTATTTTTGTTAATGAATTCCAAATATTTTCAAATTATAAACTTTCTTCTTGATAATCATATTTTTTGGTAAGAATTGGGGAAAGAAGCTAACAGATTACTATATTCAATCTAAATTTCTAACTATTTTTTCTTGAATTTCTTTTCGATAGCAATCTTCACAAACTTTTACGCCTGTTTTTCTACTTCGTCTAAAGTCTGAGCCGATTTTTAGGGAAGCGCATCTTTCGCATTTTGTTAAGCAGGTATTACAATAATGTCTTCTTGATAATTTGTCTTGAGTCGTATGGGATTTACACATTAACTTTCCGCAGCCAATGCATCTTACTTTACAACTATCACAGATTAAGGCATCACAAAGTTCACAATGGATTTTTAGACATTTTTTACAATGCTCTTTCCCACAGGATTTACAGGCAACCATACATTTTCTACAGGCGAGATGGCCGTTTGAACAAAAGTAAATTTCTCTAACATCCTCGTGGCAAATGGAACAGGGAATTTTTTGCAATGATTTAGTTAAGGGGTCATAAGCTACTTCGAAGTTTGTTTTCATGTGCTCGTTTTTTACATAAAAGTCATAAGTATAAATTGGATGATAAATTAAAGTTGTATTGAATAATTTATTATTTACGTTCAGGCCGTGCTTTGTTTTTTCTATTAGAATGCTTCTTTCTTTATCATTTAATCTTTCTTCGGGATTCAATTTTTCTTTTATACTATCTATTACTTTTGCTTGTCTACTTATTTTTACTTGATCGCCTTCTCTTACGGTTTCTTCGAATCTTTCTTTTGCTTTTTCTAATAGATATTTTAATTCTCTTTCTTCTGTTTCAAAATGAGCTTCAACTCTTCTTATTTCTAATTCTAGAGCTGTGTTTAATTTGTTTGCAACTTCTCTTGTTTTATTATCTAGTTGCACTTTCAAATCTTCTTTTGCAACGAAATAAGATTCTTTCATATCTGGAATATCAATTTCTGATTTTGAGCCTTCTGATACTGGGTAATCATTTAGGTCTCCATTTATTCTCTTGTTATCATGAATATAGACCTCGTTAATTAGCTTTTCTCTTTCGTTCAGATATTGGAAAGATGTATGAAAGGTGTATCTGAAGAAGATGTTATTTCTTTTTTTTTGTGAGAGTTTAACTATTGTTGAATTCTTTAAGTCTATCCTTTTTTTTACTTCTGATTCTGGATCACATTTGAAGTCTATTTTTAGAAGAGTTGTTTCTCCTGAACCTTCTAGGTAACTTGAGATTGCTTTTAATGTGTAAGAGCCTTTTTCTAAGAATTCGACTTCGTCTGTTGCTAAGGACTCATCTACTGTGAATTTGTATGGCGACTTTTTCCCAAAGAATTTTTCGAATTTTTCTGGTATGTTTGAGGCTGTTAGAATTTCGTTTCTCATTGAGAGAGTTGCTCCTAGATTTTTAAAGAATTTCCAAACAAATTTTAGTAATGCATCATCCATAGAGGTGGGAAGGTCGAGAGGTTTTTAAGGATTATTGGGGTTGTTATTCACTTGGGAGTATAAGAAAGCAAATCCTCGGGCAGTTAAGTTGATTGGAAAACAACTTAAGGAGGATTTACTTAAAGGATTATTGGCTTATTGTGAGGAAAAATTCGGAGATTGAGAAGGCAGTTTCGCCGTTTCACAAGTACATCTAATAACATAAAAGTACTCCGTGACTTTTATTCCTCTAGAAAATCTAGAGATAGAAGGCATCACGGATTTTTTGGATTGAAGAGATTGGGTCAGGGGTGGGGTACCAATGACATGACCCGATAGGGAAAGCTGGGCCTCAGATTAATTATGAGAGAACAGGAGACAAATTGATATATTGAATTTGCCTAGGGCCAATTGAAATAGTCGCTCCGTATAACCATTCGCTTTTTAATATAGCGTGCCAAAATTTCAGGCCGGTAAAATCGATTGGAAAACGATTTAACGAAATTTTGTATCTGGGGGCATAACCTGTTTGAGATTGATAGTTGTTCAAAGACATTGAATTGCTTAATTGATGTTGAGTTGAGCTATTTATGCCTGCTAACGCAGTGGATAATGTTTTTACTCTCCAAATTCTTTGGAGCTAAGTAGAATTATGGTTTAACATATTATGTCTTAATTGCTGAGTTTGCTCAGGTGTTTTAAAGATTGCTAAACTATTCATTCAGTAATTAGAGTAATTGAGTTAATACGAAGGCATACTTGATTTGTGATTACAGAGAAGGTTAGGGTAAGAATTAATTAACAAACCACGATAATCCTTAAATAGATTAAATTAATATTTGACTTATGAAAGAACCTAAAGATGCTTTTGTTAAATATATTGTCCCTAACAAGCATGCGGAAGAAGACACTCTTAAGAGATTGCAATTTTATACCTTCTTTCCAAAAGAACCAAATAATTTTTATTTTGGCCTCAGTTTTAGAGAGTTTACTTCAAAAGGAAAAATCACAAAATGGGAAAAAGAGGGCAAACTGATAAAGCTTACAGAATCAGTAAAAATAGAAAACAAAGAACTTTGGTTTGATTCAAAAGGCAATGTTATATGTGCTGATGGTGTAAACCCTATTCAAGACAAGCAAAAACGAAATTTAGGAAGATACAAACAACTCTCGAAAGCATATCAATTAGCTCAACAAATCGACTTGTCCAATATTCCAAATTATCATATTATTCCATCCTAATTTTAGATCAATATTCTCTTTTTTAATAAAGAAAATATAAATTATTCTTCATTTATCTTCTCATCCAATTCTTTTAGAAGATCTTCTTCATCTAGGAGTTCTGAAGAGGCTGATTTTGCTTCGTCGTATTCTTCCATTCCTGCGAGTATCGTCGTTTCTATCTCTTTTATGCTTTTTGCGAATTTTTCTAGATTATTTTTTGAGTCAATGAAAGAATTAAGTATTCTTTCTTCGATTTTATTTGAGCCGCCTTTGCCTTCTGAGTCTAGGCCTAGGTTGAAAAGGATTATTGGGAGTTCTCCGACTACTAAGCCGACACAACACATTTTGTTTATGATTAAATCTACTATGTGTTCTTCCATTGTTCCTTTTGTCGCTAGGGAATATATTTGCATATCTTTCTTTTGACCGATTCTGTCTAGCCTACCAATTCTCTGTTCTACACTCATTGGATTCCATGGCAAGTCATAATTAATTAGAACTGAACAAAATTGCAGGTTAAGGCCTTCTGCTCCTGCATCTGTACAGATAAGCACTTGTGACTTGTATTTGAATTCTCTTATTTTTTCTGCTTTTTCTTCTCTTGTTAGTCCGCCCATGAACCCTGTAACTTTTATCTTGTAAGGTTCTAATCTTTCTTTAATATATTCTAAGGTAGAGGGATGCTTTGTATAAATTAATATTTTTTCTTTTGGATTTTCTGCTAGTGTTTCATTAATTATTTCAAGCATCTTTTCCATTTTTGAATCTACCTTTAGGTCTCTATAATCTGAAAGAATTTCTCTTGCGAAGCGCCTTGTCTCTTCGTGATATTTTTCGTTGGCTGCCATTTTTGCTAAGGATTCCATTGCTGATTTTGAGGAGGAGGTGACTTTTGGTAGAATTGCAAAAAGTATTAATCTTGGATTTATTTGTCCTCCATCGACATAAAAATATTGTTCTTTTAGGAGTTCTTGAATCTTGTCATATATTTTTGCCTCTTGCTCTGTTTGCTCAACAGAAATTATTCTTGGCATTCTTTTCTTATATTCAATGCCTGTTTCTGAACGCTTTCTTCTTACCATTACTTGATCTAACTTTGCTTTCAACTGTTTTGGATTTAGAGGATGTCTTTTATTTCCTTGATTTAGGAATTGCTTTCTAAATTCTTTTACTGTTCCAAGGTGTCCTTTTTTTAGAAGGTTTAGTAAATTATATAATTCGAGTAAATCATTTTGAAAAGGTGTTGCCGTTAGAAGTAGAAATCTTTTCTTTTGCAACTGATCTACAAATTTCCAACGAATTGTATTTGATTCTTTTAGTTTGTGAGCTTCATCAACCATTAGTAAATCCCAAGGAATTTGGTGCGCTTTTTTGTGCCTGAACTCTCCGGTTTTTCTGTCAAACATTTTTACTCTATCAAGAGAAGCAATTGCGAAGGTTGCGTTTGCCCAGTCTGATTCCTTTTCTATGATTTTGAAATCTAGTTCGAATTTTTCTCTTAACTCGGCCACCCATTGATTTACTAAAGAAGGTGGAGTTAAAATCAAAATTCTTTTTGCAAAACCTCTTACGATGCATTCTTTTACAACTAAGGCGGAAGTTATTGTTTTTCCCAAACCTACTTCATCTGCTAGAAGTGCTGAGCCATTTAAGTCTCTTAGAATTCTTAGGGCTCCATCTATTTGATATGGCAATTTGTAGGCTAGGTTTTTTTCAATTAATGCATAGCCTAATAATTCATTTATTTCTGTATCATTAGAAATTTCTTCTGCTTCTACTTTTAGATTTAGCAAAGTTGATGACTCAAATTCTTTTTTTTCTAGTTTTTCAAAAAAGGATAAGTCTTCGTTTGAAAAAGATTCGTTTATTGTTACATCTACCATCTTACACCTCGTATGTGAATTTGAAATTTTGATAAGTTTTTAAGTTTTTATGCATACCATTTGTGTCCTGTGTATAAACAGAAGTATAAAAGGCAGATTGATATGTATAGCTAGCTTAAGGTGGAAAACAGGGGCATTCAATTAACGTTACCCTTCAGGCGAGGGAATTGCTCGTAAAAGCAGAGTAGTTTGAGTCATATATCTGGAACAGTTGGGATTCAGTTTCGCCAAGTATTGATTCCTATAATCTGGGGAGTTATCGATCTAAACATTATTTGATTTTTTGGAAAGGGTAAATTAATATTCAGTCAGTTGAGTTAATGTAAAGGCATACTTAGATAGAGATTGACAGAGTAGTTTGAAGACATAGATGTATTTGTCTAATGTCGAATATCAGATGTTTGCGGAAAGTCTTATAATAAATAAATGACATCTATTGTTATGAAATGGGGTAATACTATACTGATTTTTTTGAATATTTTGATGCTCTTAGTTATGAGCTTGTATTTTTTTATGCCACAAGGCGATATCTCTTTTCTTCAGCAGGAGAAGAGTCCGGAGTTTAATCTTGGTAATAATTCTGTGGAGATGCAATTTTATGAGAACATGAGGTTCCCTGAGAAAACTATATCTTATGCTATTAATGATGATTGCAATTTGAGAAAGAGACAAGATATGACAATTGCCTTTGAGACTTTGGCAAATCTTACTGTTCTTGATTTCTATCAGGTACCAGGCAATGAGCAAATTACTGTTGCTTGTCAAGAGAAGAGTGTTGTGGAGGAAGGAATGTTTATTGCTGGAGAAGGTGGGCCAACTGATATTACTGATGGGACAAGGTTTAAGGTTATTTTGAACGGAAACATACTTCTAATCAAAGATTCTGACTGTGAACGACCGAATGTTGCAATTCATGAATTATTGCATGTGCTTGGCTTTAATCACTCTGAGAATGAGAATAATATTCTTTATCCTGTGAGTAGATGCAAACAGACTATTGGAGATGAAATTCTTAAGAGGATTGCTGATTTATATTCGACCCCTACTCTTCCTGATTTGAGTTTGAATAATGTATCTACTTCTAGTGAAGGCCGTAAGCTGAATGTTAATTTGTCTATTAGAAATGAAGGATTAAAGAAATCTTCTGAGAGTCAAATTCAAATTTATGCTGATGATAAGATGATTAAAGAAATTAAGGTTGATGAAATTGAAATTGGGAATGGTATAAGGATAGAACTACAAAACTTGTGGCTATCTAAAATAACAATAAAACAATTAAGGATAGTCATCAATTCTACAGATTCGGAACTTTCAGATACTAATAATCAAGTTCTTTTTATTGTAGAGTAATTCTCTTTTGTATTAATCAAGGTCTAGCTCATCGATATTATGATCAATATCGTCTGAACTAAACTTTGGGATTTTTTCTTCGTATTCCTCTTTGTACATTTTTATCTCCCTCTCCCCGTAAGAAACTTTTTCTTACAAGAATTATAAAATCTTAAATATGATTTTAGTATATAAATTTTTCTATATTATTATGTGTATTTTAGACCGATTATTATCCAAGAATGTCTTTTTACCGACGGGCGAGGTAAAGTCGGAGGGACGATTGGTCGATTGGTCGACTGTTCGGAGGGCGGAGGTCAGACTATTGGAAGCCTGGCATTGAAAATACTATGAACAGACTCTAATTATTTTAAGAAATAGACAATAATAACTTTTAAAAACAACTACTTATATTGTATAGTATTGATAACCCATCCATAGCTCAACGGTAGAGCGAGGAACCTGACAAAAATCAGAACCCTCCCGATATCATTGACCTCTAGATGGAGGATTATATCCATCCATAGCTCAACGGTAGAGCGTTTGGTTGTAGATTAACTAAGGTGGAGTGTCCAGACGGACATACGATGAAGCCCCAAAAACTAAGAAAACGTAAGTTTTCTTGGGTTCAGCAGAACCCGAAAGGTTCCCGGTTCGATCCCGGGTGGATGGATAAAACAAGGGGGGTCACAATTTATTGTGCCCCTTTTTTCTTTATTATTACTATTGGATATAACCAGTATAAAATTCAACTAGATTTATCGCCCACAGGCGAAGTTCCCGGTTAAGTAAAAGCTTCCACAGAAGTTTTTGCTTGTGGGAAGTTTCCCAAAAGAAACTTCGCTCCAATCCCGGGTGGATGGATAAAACAAGGGGCTTCGGCCCTTTTTTTATTTTATTATTATAGAACAAAATCATCACCTCGCGGTGCGTGCATGAAGGGTGTTTAATTAACATAATAATTAATTTATTAATTTCAACAAGAAAGGAAATTCTTTATATGGCTGATTGTATGATGAAGACCCCATATGTCCTTCACCATGACGAATGATTAATGTTCCACCTAATTTATCAAACATTTTTCTTCCTTGGAGATCATTGCATCCCCATGGATTATTATCAGAATTAATAAAAATAATGTCATCGACATTTGATTTAATCTTATTCCAACCATATGATGGTTGTAAAGTTTTCGAGTCCCCTTCTAAAAATCCTGCAACAAAAATTGCTTGTTTAACTTTGGTATCGAGTTTTTATAAAATACTGAATATCAACGGCCCTCCTGAGCTGTGTCCAATCAATATTGTATCTTTATCAATATCTGTATTTTCGAGAACAAATGGAAGCCACTCTTCAATATTAGCTTCACCAGCATTTGGCAAATTGGAGACCGAAACAGTATATCCTTTATTTTCTAAATTTTCTTTGACATATGTATACCAATATAAGTCAGGCGGACAACCCGTTCCGTGTAGAATCATTACATTTGTCATAATAGACAGAAAAGTCACTTCTTTTGAATATTATCATTCGCCTTGGAATGTCAAAAAATAAAATTCCATCATTTATTTTAAAAAAATTGGGTCTGTTTCTTTAATCTGTATTGAGATATTTATCAACATTTTCTCTTGTTACTAAGATTCCTGGTACAAGGACTTCTTTTTCATAGTCTTCACCTTCAAGATAGTGTATTACTTGGATTAGACTTTCTTTAGCCATATTAGCTGTTGGCTGAATCATTGTTGCCGACATTTCTCCTGAATTAATACTTTCGAAAGCCCTATCTAAACCATCAAATCCAGTATAAATCAAATTTTCATCTCCACCATTTTTTTTTGCAACATTTATAACAGTTAAAGTTGCTTCATCCCAAGCGGTAGCTATGGAAGTATATTCATTTTCTTTTCCAAATTCTTCTGAAATTAATTCATAAACAGGTTGAAGACTCCAAGTTGTATCATTTAAATTTTTAACAACAACTCTAACTCCCTTAGGCTGTAATGAATCTACTATACCATCTTTTCTTTCAACGGCATTTTGATGCTCGTTATTTGGATAAATCATCAAACAATCACCCAGACCATTTGTCTCACTATAAATATATTCACCCAATATCTTTGAACTTTCATAATTACTTAAACCAACATAGCCCTGAATATCTGGATTCTCAAATTTTGCATCAACCAAAAAAACTGGGATGTTTTTTCTCTTAAACTTATTTATTACATTTTCAGATAATTCTTTTTCACCACCTATCCCAAGAATAACTGCATCAAAATCTTCAAGCATTAATTCCTCTGCGGCTCTCATCCTCTCTTCAGGAATGTCATTATTTGGTGTATAATCATGAAGAATAACCCCCCTGTTTATAGACTCATTTTTAAAAGAATTGCCTAATTTAATCCAATAGGGTGAAAATAAATGTGCCCCAATATATGCAATATTATATTCTTTACTAACATGGAGTTCTTGATTATTTATATTCTTATTATATAATATAAATCCTATTACTCCTGATAATACTAAAAATGAGATAACAATTGTAATTATTTTAATATTTTTCATAGAGTAATAAATTTAAGAGAATTATTATTATATACTACGAATATATTCTAAAACCTATTGTAGATATTTTTTATCTTTTTGTTCTGCCAAAAAGAATGCTTTGTTTGAAGCTGTTTGTTTTGGAGTTCCTTCTTGCTCGAATCTACAGATTGTCCCTGGAAGTGCAAATCTACCTAATACTCCTACCTTTGAGTATACAATATAACTCATTGCTCTGCTTTCTCCGGCCTCTAAATATTCGAAATCCCATTCTAATCTTTTTTTGTCTTTTGAAATCTTATCTGGTAATTCTCCACCGAATCTTTCGTACATTTTTACTAAGGGCGGCAATCTGTCGATGATTTTTACTTTTTCTACGAACTCTCTTGCTTGTGCGATGATTGTAACTTTAAGTGCGAATTCTCCGCCTTTTGCTTTTACGAAGGATACTCTTTTCCTTACTTGGACTTTTTGAGTTGAATATTTCTTGAAGAAATAAATTAAGGTTACGAAGAAGAATATTATTAGGAATGGTAATAGCCAGTTTGTTTTAACTATAACTTCGAAGTTTTCTCCTGGAGCTAATTTCTCTGCCCAAGTATAATATACTGTAGCACCTTGTCTTTCAACTTGGTCTGGGTCTGAAGAATAAGTTGTGAATAATCTTGAAAGGATATTTTTCTTTATTGTAATTTCTGTGTCGGCCATCGTATTACCCTTGTTCACTTTTTCGATTACTTTTGTTGTAACAATAAATCCGTAATCTCTTTTTTGTGTTGATAAATCATCTTTTTCTATAAATTCAATTTTTCCTTCGACTTCTCCTTTAAGGTTTTCAAAAGCTATTTTAGCATTTAATGTATAGAAGCCTGCCATTAATTTGTCGAAATCTTCTTTTTCGATATCAATTGTGAACTCTTTTTTACTGTATGGGGATAAATCCATTGTTTCTTCTAGAATGAAAAATGGAGAGGAAAACTTAACTTCTAAATCTTTGAAGTCAAAGTTTACTTTATTTCTAATAAAAATTCTTAATTGTTGTGTGTCTGGATCGATTGAACCTGAACCTACTTCAAAGGCGTCTTCTAAGCCTATAATATTAACTGAAAGCTTTTCTTCAATCTTTGTATTATCACTTCCTTGTATATAATAGATAGGTGCCGTTTTACCTTTTTGGATTAAGTCTAATCTTGGAGCGATTGAAATTGTTAATTCTTTTGTTTCGCCTTTTTTAATTTCAAATTCTTCTCTTGGTTCGATACCATAACCATAGAAAGTGTACATTGAGAATGTGTCTGTATTTCCATTGTTTGTGATTTCCAAATCAAAAGAAACTGGCTCATTTAATCCATAAATTAATGTTTCTCCGGAGCTTGTTCTTTCAACATCTAAGTTTACTGCGAGAACAACTGGAAACAATGTTAGAACTAATAAAAATGTTAATACCTTTCTCATAGTATAAATTCGTGAAATTTCTATATAAAGATTTCTGTAATTGAAGAGTGGCTTTGTAGTGGAGGGTAGAGGAGCGATTGTTCGATTGTTCGAAATGCGGAGGGCGGATGTGGGAAATAAAAAAGGAGAAGTTTTGACTATTAAGACATAGGGCAGGAGCAGATTAATATAAAAACAGTTGAATTAATATTACCCTTCGAGTGAGGAACTTGTTGGAGGTTGACAGAGTAGCAGAACACATTAAATAAATCGCTAGGAGACTAATATTAAAACCTTATAATTTCCCTTCTAAGTCTAAGTAGGCTTTTGCCTGACTCATAAACTCTACGCATTGATCAATCAATTTGTCTTCGAATTCTTTTATTCTTGAGGGAATTAAGAATTTTTCGTAAATTCCTCTCATGAACTTTGTTTTTGCAGAGGATTCAAATTGACCTGCTGGATCTTTAATAAAAATGCCCTTTACTGTAAATTTGACCTGACCTTGGTTTGTCTTTATCTTCTTTCCTTCAGGAGTAACAATTTCAACTTCAGCCAATTGTTTTATATCAAATTCGACCTTTACTTCATAATTGAAGTATTCTGCTACTTTAGCCTTCCCTGTCCATTTTATTTTTACTTCTTTAACATTGCCTTTAATCTTTTCTTCATATTCATCTTCTTGAACTTTAAGATCCATTTCTCCACCCATCCACTTAAAACAGAATTGGTAAAAGTCTTTCAAATTAAACACCCCTGCATATTTGATTTTACTATTGAACTTTGTGTCTTTAGCCATAAGGAAAAGAGGGAGATTTCTTTTAAATAGATTTTGTTTGGAATTGCTGACCGCAAACCGCGGACTGCTTATTGGGGAGGCAAAGGGTAGAAGGATATGTTAAATTAGTCTAAGTCCGTTGAGTTAATTGATAATCGCTTCGCGACTTTGAGTTGGGGTTACGACAACATCAACTAATAAAGAGATTAAAGGAATAATTAGAAATATGAGAGCAGAAAAAAGGAGTATACTACAGAACAATCTATACTACATTAAAAAATCTTAATTTTGACAGATATAATCTAATTACTATAAAATTCTCTTAGAATTTCTCTAGATTCTATCGCCTCTTTAAAGTCTCTCACTTCAAGAATCACTTTTTCCACATTTGGAAGATTAGATAAAACATCCTCCCATTTGAAAATCCCATTATTTATTCCACAATGAGAATCACTTCTCCCATCATTATTATGTATATGTATGTGTACTACTCTATTTTTTGCTTTTTCTATAAAGCTATCCAAATCCATGCCAAAAGCATCTTGAAAAATAGCAATATTCAGATGACCTAAGTCGAGACATATATTTATTTCTGGGAAATTCTCTAAGATATAAAGGATAGCCCTTGCTGAACAGACATGATTCTCATATATCAACTCCACTCCATTTTCTTTTGCAAATGCTATTAATTCTTTAAATTTCTCAATATCACTTTTCTCTAATTCATAATTAGTCATGTGAAAGTTTATTCTTGAAATACCTATTATTTTTGAAATCATTATCTCATATTTTAAGATCTCCATTTCAGATTCAGAAAACTCTGGATACCCCTTTTTTACACAGCTAAAGATTCTACTTAAACCACTATGCATGGAAAGATCTTCTTCACTAAATTTTTCTTTCAATTCAATTATTTTTTTAATATTTGGTCGGATGGAAGAAGCCCTCAACTCATAGGTGTCAAACAAGAATTCTTTTTTTGAAAATTTTCTTAAATCTAAAATACTATAACCTATTTTTGGTATCATATATCAAATAACTTAACAGTCCTTTTATTTGTTTTGCAACATACTTCACCACATATAATTATATAAACTTTGATTTACACATAAATCCATGAAAACTTTAAAAAATAAGATTAAGGAAGAATCCTTTTTCTCTGAATTT
Organism: Nanobdellota archaeon; assembly: GCA_027858295.1. Lineage (GTDB taxonomy): Archaea > Nanobdellota > Nanobdellia > Pacearchaeales > GW2011-AR1 > GW2011-AR1. The sequence goes on from JAQICZ010000034.1 coordinate 15,624, forward strand.
AAAGAATCTTTAAAAGAAGGTGAAAAAGAAATTAAACCAACTTTTTCATACAATCCGTTAGTTGAGAAGACTGACAAGCAATACATATCTCCAAAAGCATCAATTAGCTTTGATATGCCAAGCTACAGTATGCCAAGCTACAGTACTCCTAGCTGGGATATGGATGTATAAGATTCATAAATGATAGGATTTGAAGAAAGAATTTCTAAAATACTTGGTATTGTACCAACAAAAATTTCAAAATTAAAAAACTTAAAAAGCTCCAGTTATATAGTAGACACTTTTGACCATAAATATTTTTTCAAATTCTCAAAACAGAAAAAGGTAGAAAAAGAGAAATATGGAATAAAATATTTTAAAGATAATCTAGATATAGAAACTCCAAAAATTATATTTGAAGGACCTGACTATCTGGTTACAAAATTTGAAGAAGATCTACGAAGAGTTCATCCCACAGATTTAGTAAACATTGTTGCTCATTATCAAAAAAGATATATTGAATCTTCAACCCCAGCATTAATCCCAACTAAGTTCTCTAGGCAAAAAATAAACCAGCTATATGAAAGAAATAAAAAGCATTTTGTTGGCTTTCAAACAAAAGGACTTTCAAAAATTTTAAACATTATAGGTGAAAAAGCATACAAAGAACTACCAAAAGTTATCAGCCATGGGGATGTTCATAATAAGAATATTTTTCTAACAAAAAATAACAATCCATTTATATTAGACTTTGAGAATCTAAGCACAGACTACCCCACTTTTGATATTTCTACTGCAATCTTCTACGCACTAAATGATGCAAAGGGCATAATTAATAATTATTCATCAAATATTCCCCAAAATTTTAATATTTCAAAGAATAACCTAATAGATCTTGTTATTGCCGACACATTAAGAATAGCAATCTATGATACACTAAACTCTAAAAAAAGAAATGAAAAAACATTAGATATAGAAAAAAGAATAAGAAATAATAAGAAATTTTTTGATGTATTTTTATAATGGGCCAAACTTCGGATATCGAAAATTAGATATTATTAACACAATAATCTTTATATAATTCTTAAGGGATTTATGATTATGGAAAGGCGAGGAGATATTATGGCTGGTGAAATGGAGAGGCTTATGGGCAAGGATGCTCAAAGGAATAATATACTAGCTGCGAAGACTGTTTCTGATATTGTTAAGACTACGCTTGGGCCGAAGGGTATGGACAAAATGCTTGTGACTCCTTCGGGGGAGATTATTGTTACTAATGATGGGGTTACTATTTTGTCTGAGATGCAGATTGAACATCCAGCTGCGAAGATGATGGTTGAGATTGCTAAGACTCAGGAAGATGAGGTTGGGGATGGGACTACGAGTTCTGTTATGATTGCTGGGAAGTTGCTTGAAAATGCGGAGAAGATGCTTGACCAGAAAATTCATCCTACTATTATTGTTAAGGGATATAGGATGGCGCAAGAGAAGGCTCAGGAGATTTTGAAGGAAGGTGCTTTACAGATTACACCTGAAAATGAAGAAGTGTTGAGACAGGTTGCTATGACGGCTATGACGGGAAAGGGTGCTGAAGATTCAAAGGAAAAACTTGCGGACATTTTGGTTAAAGCTGTGAAGGCTGTGAAGAGTAATGATTTGGTTGATTTGAAGGATATTAAGGTTGAGAAGGTTTCGGGGGATTCTATTAATGACACGGAACTAATTTCTGGCATTGTTCTTGATAAGGCAAGGTTGTCTAAGGATATGCCGAGGATTGTTGGGAAAGCTAAGATTTTGCTTGTTGATTTTCCGATTGAGTTAAAGAGCCCTGAGATTGACACTAAAATTTCTATTAATTCTCATATTGAGTTGCAGAATTTTCTGGGTGAAGAAGAGCGGGCGATGAAGGAGATGATTGATAAGGTTGTTGAGACGGAGGCGAATGTTTTGTTTTGTCAAAAAGGAATTGATGACTATGCTCAATATTTATTGGCAAAAAAAGGGATTTATGCTTGTCGTCGTGTTCCGAAGTCTGACTTAGAGAAATTATCAAAAGCTACTGGGGCTAAGATTATTTCTGGTATTAATGATATTACTTCGTATGAACTTGGAGAGGCTGAAGAAGTTGAAGAGGTTAAACATTCTGGTGACATTATGACTTATGTTCGTGGTTGTAAAAATCCGAAGGCTGTTACTATTTTGATTCATGGGGGAACGAGTCATGTACTTGATGAAATTGAGCGGGCTTTGATGGATGGGCTTGGAGATATTGTTTCTGCTCTGGATACCAAGCTTGTTGTTCCTGGTGGAGGGGCGATTGAGATTGAATTGTCTAGGAGGATTAGAAGTTTTGCTAAAGGCTTGAAGGGTCGTGAAAGAATTGCTGTTTATGAATTTGCTAATTCTTTAGAATTTATTCCGGCTACGCTTTCCGAAAATGCGGGGCTTGACCCGATTGATATGATTACCGAGATGAAGAGACGGCATGATGCTGGTGACAAGAATGCTGGATTGAATTTGTTTGAGAATAAGGTTGACAATGTTTTGAATGCGAAGATTATTGAGCCTTACAAAGTTAAATCTCAGGCAGTAAATTCTGCTACTGATGTGGCTACTATGATTCTGCGGATTGATGATGTAATTGCTGCTCGGCCTCGGGCTAGGGACAGTTCTGAGAAAGGGATGATGAGTAATTATATGAATTCACGGGAGTGAATTCGAGTTATTAGTTATTAGTTATTAGTTGTTGGTTCAGACAGTGGAGAGGTAAGAATTAAGATGGAAAAGAAAATAATACCTGTAGTTAATGATATAAATTTGAGAGATAGTCCCGAGGATAACAAGTTTGTTCAATTAAATGTTGACAATAAACCATACCTACGATTCATTAGACCAACTGATGTGAGGTATCATTTTGATATTTTAGGAAGCACTTTGATTGATGAGTTTGAGATTGTCCCTGAGTTCGAGAATGGGGGAATTACTAAAGCTGAGGGAGAGAGGTATAATATGACTGGGCTTGGAAATTTTAGAGAAGGTGTGGTAAATGGGAAGATTGAAGTTTATGAATCTTTGAGTAAAGACTATCCGTTTCATCGGATTGATAGGGAAGGTTTGGAAGAGGTTTCTAAATTGACTGGGTTGGAATTTAAGGTTCTTGATTAGATTGATATGTTGAGTTATTCGTTCGCGCTGCGTGCATCGTTTGAGTTTGATTTTTTGGGTGGGTTTGAAAAAATAAGATACCGGGTTAGATATTGGTTGTTTTTGGGGGAGGAATTTAGAAAACAAATAAATACTAGTTTATTTGGTTGTTGCTCTAAAGAGTTTAGTATATTCTCAATAAAATTATAAAGATTAAAATCTATCATTAGCTATGATAAGAATTTCAAAAATAGATAAAGCAAAATTAGAATTAAAGTATATTGAGAAGTCCAAAGAAGTAGATAAGTTCGACTATAATGTTCGACTAAGGGTAATGCTAGCTATGTATGGTGGTTTTTTTGGCTTACTTATTGTCGGATTAAGTACAGAGATTAAAGGGTTGGCTATAATTATGGGGATTACGCTTGTTCTATTTCCCCTTATTTTCGCGATATATCTTTTTTATCCAATAACAAAAGAATTTAAGGCAAAAAGAAAGATGGAGAGAAGTAGATATGATTTGCTTGGCATGAATTCTCAGGAATTAGATAAGGAATTAAAAGAAACATTAAATAATTTCTAAATAAATAGTAGTTTATTCGGCTTGGATTTTTGTGCGTAAAAGTGGAGTTTTTTTAATATGCAGTTCGTTTGAGAATCTAGATTTTAAAGTTTTTATTAGAAGATTAAATTCTTCCACCATGGTAAACAATATGTCCCCTCCTTCTGTCAGATTTAGAAGTTAAATATAATCCATAGAGTAAAATACATAAACCAGGTATAAGACCAAAAAAAGATTGAAATTTATATGGTAAATAAATAGTCAATATAAACCCACCCAAAATTAAAATTCTTCCGAATCCCCTCCATAAGAAGATTTTACTATCACTTGTCATAATAGGTTTTAGAGTGATAAATATATAAAATAATTGGACATAGAGGCTCTGGGACAAAACATATATTTTTAAATTCAGGAATTTATTGTTAATTATTGAAATTGGTACAATTTAGATTAAAATGAAAAAAAACTTTTCTTATGATGACATTGGTGATAGTATAATTATATCAAATAAAGCAGATAATGAAAAAGTTAAGAGGAATTTTATGTTTGATAGTTTGATTTTGAGTATGACTAATTCTGGGAAGATTGTTGGTCTTGAGATTCAAGATTTTTCTAATTTTCTGAAGGAGTCTGGAGTTAATGAGTCCGTATTAGATTCTATTGAGAATGTTGTTTTGGAAGTTGTGGAGAAGAAGGAATTGGTTTTGATTAAGTTTATTATTACCAGTCACGGTAAGGAGCAGGTTATACCTGTTACGAGATTACCTATTCAAATGATTCCTAATTAATTTTTCTAAATCTTTTCATCATTTTTTTCTTAAAATCGTTGATGTTTGTGTATGTGAAAAATCCATTGATTAGATATGGTGGTTCTTCGTTGAAATTTATTGAGATAACTGCTCTTTTGTATTTATCTAGAAAATAATGAAAATCATAATTTTCAAGCATTTTGCCACTTCTATGTTTTCTTCTTCTGAGACAGATTAATTTGATTCTATCGGTTTGTGGATATATTTTTTCAAGTTCTTTTTCGTTTGTATCTTTTTCTAATAATGAGAATTCGTAATGAGGGCTTTTTTTGAGATTGTTAAAGGGGGTTGTTTTGATAAAGGAGCAAATCTTTTTTATTTTTTCATCCTCTTCATAGATTTCTTTTATCTCATCCATAATTTAGTCAAGGAATCCTTTTTTATAAATATGGGGGCACAGAATATAGAATATTGTATATTTGTTTCGCTTAGGCTAAGTTATTAGGGCAGATTAGTAAAAGGCAGTTGAGTTAATGTTAGGGCATACTTGGTTGGAGGATTACAATAAAATATTTTGTTCTTTTTTATATGTCTAAAATACTGCAAATAACATCGTCCTTGATTTCAATACTTTCAATAATATCATATGCTCTTTTGAGTCCAATAAATTGCCTTTCCACAGCTTTTATTTTCTCTGATTCTTCTTTTCCAAAAAGTTTCCCAAAGACCTTTTCTGTAATTGCATTTACTAGAACATGAACTTTTGTTTTAATATTCTCATCTGGGAATTTATTGTCCAAAGCTACATACACTTGCTTTAACTCCTCTTCATTTTGTAAAAATATCTCATGAACTGCCTCATGGATGAGAGTCTTTACTACCCTATTTTTATTTTCAGAAATTCTAATTGTCAATGGGTCTGAAAATCCAGTAACTTTTAAATTTGAAACGAAATAAATTTTAACCTTTTTGTTTCTCCATTTTAAATTAGAATGAAATGCTATGGCGTCTAAAATTTCATCTTCTTTAGGATCCCATACTTTGGAAAGTTGTTCTATAAAATTTTCAACTATTTGTTTATTCTCTTGTCTATTATATTCTTTTCCTAATGCTAATGCCCAATTTTTATCATAAATTGTCGAATACTTGAAAACAAATTCTCGTTCCATACAAAATAGAGGAAGTATTTTATTATAAGTATTTGTTTTAGAATAAGATTGATAATATTAGTGCTGCGCGAGCTGGACCTGCTTAAATGAGTGAGAGTAGGATATGAATGGTGGGAATTGATTGCTGAGGGTAGATTGATATGTATAATTTGTCTAGGGCAAGTTGAATTAGTCGCTCCGCTGGGGGCATTGGTTGAGTTTGATTTTTTGGTGAATATTTGATTGTTTTAATGTTAAATTTTAAATATGCTTGAAATATAGTAAGATTATGTTAGGCAAAGACCACATTGGAATAAGCATGGCTTTTATGATTCCATTTTTAATTCCATTATTATTTCTGAACATTGGGGATATAGTTTTTGTTATAACAATAATGGCTTCTGTGTTTGTGGGGTCTTTAATTCCAGATTCTGATTGTGGAGGAAGAGCAACAATCTACTACAAATTTCCATTAGTGCATAAATTTATGGATAAAGTTGTGGGGAAATTGATAGTATTTTCATTTAATAACTTAATATCCAAAAAGAAAATTAGTGTTGAGCATAAAGTTGGCGATGAGCATAGAGGAATAATACATTCTCCGATAGGGGTTTTGCTTACATCAATAATGATTAGCCTGCCTATCATCATAGTAACTTTAATATTAAGAATATTTTATTGGAAAATTCAACTTGCTATATTCTTAGGTTTGATTGCGGGACAACTATTGCATTTACTGGAAGACAGCTGTACAATCTCAGGAATTAATTGGGCATTCCCATTTGGGAATAGACCATTGAAAGGCAAAATACATACGTTTTTCAAAAATCCAGAACTAAGAGATATTAGACCATTATTTTTTGCAGGGATATTCCATCTGCTAACAATTTTGTTAGTAATAGGACTTGCAACTAATTTTTTAAGTGACTTGTCATTATTTATTCTAGATTTGATTATTATTGGGTATGAGATAATTGCAATTTTTGCAATCATTGGAATTTCAAAAACAAATGAATCTCAATGGTTAGTTCATAGGAAAATTGAGCAAAAGGTTAGAAAAAAGTTTAAGGAAGTTTTTAGCTCATAATTTATGGATTCTTTTGTCCTTAACCCCCAACTTTTATTAACCACCACCACTTATTTTTTTTATGAAAGAGATATCTATTGTTTTTATGTTGGCAGGAATGTCGAGTCGTTTTGGTGGAAGAGCTAAGGCGTTTGCTGATGTTGGTCCGAATGGTGAGAATTTACTTGAGTATTCTTTGAATCAGGCGCTTAAGGCTGGGTTTAGGAAGATTATTTTTATTGTGAGTCCGAAGACTGAGAAGTTGTTTGTTGATTATTATGGGAATTCATACAAGGGTGTGCCGATTGTTTATGCTTTGCAGGAATATGATGAGGAAACTCGTGATAGGCCTTGGGGGACTAATGATGCTTTATGTTCTGCTCGTGATTTGATTGAGGGGCCGTTTGTTATTTGTAATGGTGATGATATTTATGGTGAGAATGCTTTCAAGGAGCTTTATGATCATTTGCAATCGAGTGAAGAAGATGCTACTATTGGATACAAACTAGGGAAGGTTCTTTCGGATGCTGGAAGTGTTAATCGTGGAATTTTTGAGACGAAGGATGGTTATATTAAAACGGTGACTGAAACTCTTGGAATTACTCGTGAAAAGATGTCGGAGATGGGACTTAATGATGATGATTTGTGTAGTATGAATTTGTTTGGATTACAGAAGGGAACTCTTGATTTGCTTTATGATAAACTGATTCATTTTAAGCTGACTCATGCTGATGACCGGAATATTGAATGTTATTTGCCTCATGAGCTGAATTCTTTGATTGCTGAGGGAAAGATTAAGATGAGGCTTTATGAGACTGATGATTTGTGGATTGGGGTAACTGTACCGGAAGACGAGCAAATAGTTCGTGGTATTTTAGCCAAGCTTTGATTATTTTGAAACAGAAGGCAAATTAATATGTTGAATTATTCGTTCGCACTGCGTGCATGTAAAATATAATAATTGCTAGTTTTAATCTAATAATACTGGTTGGAAACTAATTTTCTGAGAATTTTTTATAGGCATCTTGAGTTTGACCTAGAGTATATTTATTGAAGAAGTATCCCATGAGGGCTTCAACATTTTTTTCTGCTTTTGCTATTTGTATTGAGTTTGGTTTAGTGTAAATATATGATTGGTTTGCTACTAGGAGGTCTTTTATTGGCCCTATTGCTTCGAGGGTATTTGGCTTCAGCTCGATCAATCCTTTTTCTAAATTGATGATTTTTTTCATGCATTCTCTTGTTCTATTAGACATGCTCTCTCTGGGGAAAGTGCCTTTATAAAAATTGTGGGCGTCGAGGACGAATTCAGATTTAATATTATAAATATGTGCCCATACCGATATATTTATATATTTGTGCCCACATAAAATTAAATGGTATATCATGAAGTACGTGAAGCGAATGGAAAGATGGCAAATTATTTGATTCAGAATAAACGAGTTAATGGGAAGTTTAAGAAAACGGCGAAGTTTGTTGGCTATGGAGAGATTTCGAAAAGTAGAATATCAAAATTGAAGGAATCTTTTGAGGAATATTTGAGGCGAGAGACGTTGTATAAGAATCTAACAAAAGAGCAAGTTGAGAGAGTTGATGAATTGTCTAAGATTTATTTGAAGGGGAAGAAAAGGTATGATAAAAGAAATTTTGATGAATCATTTTTTACTGAATTGACTTATGACTCGAATGCGATTGAGGGTAGTACTTTAACATTACAAGAAACTTCTTTGGTGATTAATGATGGCATTGTGCCGAAGGGAAAATCTGTTAGGGAGATATATGAAGCGAAAAATCATTTGGAGGCGATAATATTTATTCAAGAACATGAGGGAGCTTTGAATGAGTTGTTTATTTTAAAATTGCATAAACTAATATTAAAAGAAATATTTTCTAGATATGCTGGAGTTTATCGGGATAGGAATGTTCGAATTCAAGGTAGTTCTGTGAAACTTCCGAATTATGACAAAGTTCCTCAACTAATGAAAAATTTGATTTACTGGTATAATAAAAACAAGAAGACAGCTCATCCATTTGAGCTTGCGATTATTTTTTCTATGAAATTTGTTACGATTCATCCTTTTATTGATGGGAATGGTCGAGTATCTAGACTACTTATGAATTTTATTTTGAATCGATTTAATCAGCCTTGGATAAATATAAGGTTCAGGAATAGAGAGGAGTATATTGGAGCTGTGGAACTTGGGAATAAAGAGAAATATGAGAAAATGATTGAGTTCTCCATAGAACAGTTAGAAGAAAATATTCGGGATTTATTTTAAATTGTTAATATCATCCAAAAATATTATTTAGTAATAATAATATTCCAAGACCTGTTACGATAAACCCGACATACAGGTTTAATCTTTTTTCGTCTAGCTTGTTTGCAAACTTGGATGCCACAAAGGCTCCTATTATTCCTCCGGCTCCCCCGAGGATTAGAGCTGTCATTGAGAATGGCATATTGACATAATGAGAAATTCCTCCGAATAGGGCTATAAAAATCATCAGAAAGACAGAGGTTCCAATGGCTTTATGGGTATTATAATTTAAGATAACAATTAAAGTTAATAGAATCATAATACCTCCTCCTGCACCAAATATTCCTGAGACTGTTCCTATTAGTAAACCGATTAATATTAGAGAAGGCGTTTTGTATTTTTCTAAGAATAAGTCTTTTTTTGTTCCTGCCCTGTCTTTCTTTACCATTATTGAAATTCCTCCTAGAATAATTCCTATACCTGTTAGGAATCCTAGGTGCCCAGAAGGTATGCTTTTTGAAAAATAGCTTGCGGCTATTACTGCAAATAATGCAGAGAATAATAGGACTAGGCTTGGCTTTATTTTTAGTTGCCCGTGTTTGTGATAGACTAAGGCTGCAGAACTGGAGGCGAAGACATCAATTAACAAAGATATGCCTATTGCGAGGTAGGCTGGGTAATTTAGGAAAACGATTAGAAGTGGGGCTGCTACCATTATGGCACTTGCTCCGACCAAACCAGTTACTATTCCGGCACCGATTCCTGCTAATAAAAAGACTAATATTTCCATGTTACCCTAGACCACAAGTAAAAATCCGTTTATTAGTTTGTTGATTGGGAATTGTTGTAACGAAACCCCTTTAAATTACTAAAGATTACTATGAATATGTGGGTGTTAAAATTTAATGCGAAAGAGAAGTGGAATATGTATAATTCTCGTGCTGTGAAGTTTAATGTTGAAATGCAGCTATATTCACGTAATTATTATATTGAAAATAAGAAAGTATTTTTTATTAATTCTGCAATTGTGCTTGGAGAAGAAGAAAATAAAAAAAAGTTTTTTGATGATTTTAAAAAAGATAAAAAAATAGAGAAATTAGAAATACAAGGAGATTATTTTATATCTATATATTCTGAATCTTATCCAAGTAGAAGAGCTAGTTTGGTTATGACTGCATATAATCCCAAGCTAATTTTTATTGAGCCTTCTTTTATTGATCATGGAGGGTGGGAACATTGGAATATTGGGTCGTTTGACAGGAAAGATTTAGAAAAACTACTTGAAGAAGTTGAAAAGCTAGGTGATTTAAATTTTGAATTAATTCATTTTAAAGAAAAGAAAGAAATTGAAATGAAAACATTTTCTGCTTTTCCTAAATTGACTGATAAACAGAAGGCTGTTTTTGACTTGGCTGTTTCTAGTGGGTATTATGGTTATCCCCGTAAAGCCAAACTACAAGATTTAGCGAAGAAAGCTGGGATTAGCTTGTCTACTTTTCAATTTCATTTGGCTAAGGCTGAAGGAAAGTTAATGCCGTTTTTCTCTAAGAAAGTTTAGGGTGAGTATTGTCGCTTCGCGTTATTGATAAGGGGCAAGTTGAGTTATTCCTCGCGGTGCGTGCATTGGTTGAGTTAATTGGCATAGAAGTTTTTTGAGTGTGTTTTTAAAAACTTTGTCGCTTCGCGTTATAGGTAAAAGGCAGGTTGAATTATCGCCTCTGGCAGTGGCAAATATTGTTGAGCATTGTCAAATTGAGACTTATAAATAAAGGGATTAATAGCAGAAGACTAATTTATTATTTCAACAACTTCCTCATTTCAAAATTGAATTCTTTTGCTCTTTGTACAGATGTTTTGGCTTTTCTTTCTTTGATGTCTTCACTAATTTCATATTGAAATATTGCTCTTTTATTCCTTTCATTTGAATAACTCTTTATTATTTCTGTTGCTTTTGATGATGAGATTGAAAGAACGTCCTCCATTATCTTTCCATATTCTGACAAGAGTTCTTTTCTTAGATTTTTTAAGACTAAAGTGATTAGGGCTTCATTTGTTACTGCGTGAACAGATTCTTTTCCTATTCTGTAACCCATATTAAGAAGTACGGCATTTGCCATGTAAAACATTGAGTAATAGGAAGATACTATAACCCAGAGATAAGGCTTTAGTTTTTCGTCGTTTAGTAATTTTATTGCAACCTTTAGTGATAGGTCTGCATTATTTAGATACATTTGGAAGGCTGTTTCATTTTTTTCTCTTTTAAGCAAGCCTTCTTTTAGAAATCTGTCGAAACTTCTTTTTGCTATCTTTATTCTTTTCTCATCAATCATTTTTTATTAATTCGTAATATGCTTCTATGTTATATAAAATTACATTATTTCTTACTATTTCTTTGACGAGATTTTCTTTTTTTGAATCTAACATATCACTCCATTCTTTTTCTGCAAATAGATGATAGTCTATGTCAAAAGGGATTGTTTCAAGGAGATTGGTTAAATCTTCTTCTTCTATATTATCTGAAATAAAAAGTAGGTCAATGTCTGACTTCTTGTTTTGCTTTGTTTTTGCGAAAGATCCGAATAGGAGGAGGATGTATTGAGTTGTATTTATGTTAGATTTTATTATATTTAGAAGTGTATTGATGTTTTTGTTTTCCATTGCTTTTTCTTTTCTTTCTGTTTCTGCTAGAAAGATTTCTTTTGAGAACTTTTTATTTAATGTTAGTATTGTTGATTTGCCTATTGTTCTGGCTTGGACTCTCTGAAGTTGGATTAATGATTGTGTTGCTTTATGTGTTATTCTATAGTCTGACTTAATTTCTTTTGAAAGCTCTCTGATTGAATATTCTTTTTCTTTGTTTTCTATAAGTTTCTTTAGGATTTTTATTTCGGTTTTCATTATGTATGTAAGTGCATAGTATTATGTATTTATATACTTAATGGGTAGTTTGTCGCTTCGCGTTATTGGGGAGGGGGATGAGTTGAGTTATCCCCTCCGCTGGGGTATTGGTTGAGTTAATTGACAGAAAAGTTAATGTAAGTATTTGTTAGATATGAGACTAACTCTATTGTTTAAATTTTGGAACTACTTCCTAAAATTTAGTCTACTCATTCTGTGAAACAGGTGTTTTTTTATTGAAGTAGGCTATCTCATTACATCTAGTTATTTTGACTTTTATTGAGGATGAAGCCTATTTGTTTCTAAATTATGCTTTTTGTATATCGGAATATTCCGATATAAATTATATCTATTACTTTATTGTTACTATGCTATGATAGCAACAAATGAAGGGTTATTCTTCATCGTTATCTAAAACAAAAACTCAAGAAAACGAGATTAAAAAACGGGAAAGAAAAATGGAAACATTACATAAGACAATAAAACAAACAGCAAAGAGATATGCTTTGCCTGCAATTGTAGTTGGGAGTTTAGCTTTAGGTAGTTGCTCAAATAAAGAAGCAAATTATTTGCCCATTAATGAGAACTTGTCAAATAAATTGAAAACCGAACAAAGAGCTTACCTGGATTCTGTTTCAAGAGAAGCAGGAAAAGATTTAGAACTTGCCGTAGAAAGTTTTAATCAAGGAATTGCTGACAAAATCTACACTGTAAAAGAGATGACTGAGACATTATCTCATTACAATAAAGCTGACAGTTTGTATGACGCAGGGAAGGATTTTGCAAAAGAAATTGGTATGGATTATGAAACTATGCCAAAAGATGCGAAGCATGTTCAAGGAGAGTTGGAAAAGGTTGTTAATGGAATTGACTTTGGACAAGCAAAAGTTGAAAACAAATTGAATAAAAGCGGAATCAATGTGGATGTTGAAAATCCTCAAACAAAAATGGAAGCAAATATGGCCATAACGGGAATTGCCTCATTTCTAATTGGACTCGGTTTATTGTATCATTTAAAACGGCATAAAGAATAATTAACAAAAGTAAAAAGGAGGATAAAATAAAAAATGAAACAAACACAAAAGAAAAAAGTTTTCGGAGTATTGGCTGTGGCTGTATTGATTGCATTGATTTTGATTATTTCTTTTTCTATGACTGGTAATGTTACTGAAAAAGATAAAGAAGTCATTAAGATTGGTGTTAGCTTGCCTTTATCTGGAGATGTTGCTTTTTTGGGTGAATCTGCAAAGAATGCAATTCTTTTAGCGCAGAGTGAACTTGGGGAAACTAAGTTTGAATATGTGCTAATTTTTGAAGACAATATGTTTGATGGTAAGCAAGCTGCAACAAATGCTGAGAAATTAATTTCAGTGAATAATGTTGATGCTATTATTAGTGCTTTTTCTGGTCCTGCAAATGGGATTACTCCTAAATCGGAGCCTGCGAAGGTTATTCATATGAGTATTGCATCTGACACTTCTGTTGCTGATGGTCTTTACACATTTGATCATGTAACAACCCCAGAAGAAGAAGTTAGTTTACTAGTTGCAGAAATGCAAAGAAAAGGCATATCTAAAGTTGCTTACTTTGGGGCTTTGAATGCTGGGGCGACTCCTATCTTGAATGAATTTAAAAGAAGAGCTATTGAGGCAAATATCGAGATTGTTTTGGAAGATGAATCTCAAATAGGAAATAATGACTTTAAGACTGCACTTATTAAGGCTGAAAAAAAGAATCCAGATGTATATCTGCTTATTCTTGGTTCACCTGGTCTTGAAACTTTTGCAAAACAAAGTAAGGAGTTAAATCAAAATATTCCTATGGTTGGAATTGAATCATTTGATTTCACAGCTGAAAAAGATTTATTTGAAGGTCAATGGTATGTAGGATTTGGTGTTGAGAACGCAGAATTTACTGAGAAGTATATTGCAGTTTACGGAGAAAATCCACAAATGTTTGCTGCTGACAACTATGATAATTTCAACATCTTGATTAAAGGATATGAATCTTTTAAAGAGAAACCAACAACTACACAGGTTGCAGAAAAGATTTTGACTTTTACAAATATTAACTCTGCATTTGGACTTATTAGTTCAGATGAGAATGGAGTCTTTACAACAAAGGCTACATTAAGACAGATTGTTAATGGTGAAGTTAAGATTCTTAATTAAAAAGAGAAAATAATTTATTTTTATTTTTTGTTTCTCTTTTTTTATTTTTTATTTTTTATTTAGAACGGATAATAATTATACTTAAACGTTTGTGTTATTCTCATTATATCAAAATCTCTAATTATGTTTGAAAACTCTTTTCTTAATTTATTTAATTCCTTGTATAGTCCATCTTCATCTTCAACTTCATATTCTAATTCTATGTCCCATGATCCAACTAGTTTTAACAAATGGGTAATTTTATTATTCCCCTTTACATAATCTTTAAGAATCTTCTCTTGTTTTTCGTCAAAACTTTTTGTTCTCAATGTAACTTTGTATAATTTTATTCCTATATTTTCCAAATTTGGAAACATCCTATATTGAATTATTATTTTTTCCTTTGCAAGTTTTTTAACCCTATAATTTATAATGTCTCTTGTAAGTTTGATCTTTTCTGACAATTCAACTATTGAAATTCTTGCATTAACAGAAAGTTCTTTAATTATTTTCTCATCTGTCTCATCTAATGAATAATTTTCCTCAGGAAATCCATAAACAAATTCAGAATCTTTTTTCTCTGTAAAATATTCCCTTGAATACATTGGAGAATATTCTGTAAGCAAAACATCTTTTTTTAAAATAAATTTAGAAAACTTATTCATAAATCCAAGCATTGTTTTGCCAAATTCAAAATTATTTTTAGCAAGAATAGAAACGGCCAAATCCCAATTTCCTCTAACCTCTCCAACCCAAATAGAACTTTTATCTTTAATCCAATAATTTCTAATTAAGTTTTCATCTTCTGGAGAGGCATTCTCAAATTTAAAATAAATCTTATATTGAGAATATCCCAATCGAGTAAAATTAATTACAGTATAATAATTAAAGATAATATCATTACTTCTAAATCTATTTAATCTATATTCCACTGCAGGCTTAGAAAGTTCAACCTTACTTGCAATCTGTGAGTTTGTGAGTCTAGCATTCTCATCTAGCAATGAAAGAATTTTTTTATCCTTTAAATCTAATTTTAACACCATATAATTAATAATATGTACTAAGTTTATATATTTTACTTATATGTAAGACTTTTTATAGATAGAATTGATATATGCAAATATGTTAGTACTTCTAAGTTACAGGTTAACTTGTATAGAGATACAAAGGAGACAAAAAAATGAAAAATAAAAATACAAAAATAATTGTAATCGCTTCAGTTCTAGTGGCGATAATAATTTTAGCAATTACATTAACTTCAAGTAATAATGTAGTTGAAGCTAAAACAGTAAAGATTGGAGTAATCGGTCATTTTAGTGGAAACTATGCAGATTATGGGCTTCCAATGAAAAATGCTGTTTCATTATATGTTGACGAATTCAACAAAAATAATGAAATGCAAATTCAACTAATATTTGAAGATGACTTAACAGATGCAAACAAAGCAGCCTCTGCTATGAATAAGCTTGTGAATATTGATAATGTAGATTATGTTCTTTCTGCTCAAGGTAGTGGTGCAGCATCAGTTATTGCACCAATTGCAGAAGACACTGGGACTATTCTAATGGTGACTTTAGGCTCAGCACCTGGAATTCCACAAGGCAAGGATTATGTCTTTAGATCAGTTGTGTCAGATGTCTATCAAGGTTCAGCAATCCTCAATGTTATTGAAAATAAATTTAATTCAAAAAAGGTTTCAGTATTATATGTAAATGATGCTTATGGTGTTGGTATTAAGGATTATATGTTAAATGGGAATTTTGAAAAAGGAATTTATGAGACATTTGAGTCTCAATCTAGTGATTTTAAAACACAACTGTTGAAAATTAAAGAATCTAATTCCGACACCTTAGCTCTTATTGCTAGGGACAAAGAAATTCCGACAATTTTAAGGCAAATTGATGATTTAGGCATAGATTTTAAGTATATTATCATTTCCGAAATAATGACACCTGAAGAAGTTTTATCAAATACTGGTTTAAATTCAGAGGGGATTTATACAATTTCTGCAAAGAGCCCTATTGACTATGTGAATTTCAACGAACAATACAAGGAAGTTTATGGTGAAGACTTAGGGTATGCAATGTATGCTTATGATGGAGCCGTTGCTTTAATCAAGGCTATCAAATCTTCTAATGCCAATGCAGAAGTTGTTAAAACTAAGCTTCATTCTGTGAGTTTTAATGGTGCTAGTGGAGAAGTTGGATTTGACTTAGAAGGCGATAGAACTGGAGTAAGTTATGAAGTCTACCAGGTTGTGAACGGAAAGCTTGTGGTTGTATAAAGAGAAAATAATTTATTTTTATTTTTTTATTCTCTTTTTTTGTCTACGGTAATGGATGGTATTTATGTATTAAAAAAATAAAAAGAGAAAAAATGAAAAAATAAATTTCTCTTTAAATTAATACAACTTTTTCTCCGTTAAGAATTTGTTTAACAATTGCTTTACTATCAACTATTCCACCTGGTAAAACATTTAATATTCCCATGGCACCAACGAAGCCTTTTGTACTTTGCAAAATATCTTTTGCTTCTGACGCTTTTCCATTCTCAGTTTTTTCGAATGATTTTATGATTAGTTTTAGACAATCATATCCATTTCCAGAATATGGTAAAGGTTCTGAGTTGTATTTGTTCTTAAAATCAGTTACATAAGATTCTGTCGGATTTGCTGAATAAACATACCATGCACCTTCGAATAATTCATATTCTTCAGTGTTTTCAAATGATTCTATTGCTGATAAAGGTATATCAATATTTAATTCATTAATTTGTTTTCCGATTATCTCGATCTCTGGAGAAATACCTATAATCAATAAAACTTCTGCACCTGATTCTTTTGATTTCATCAAACTTGTCCTAAAATCGGTTGCCCCTTTATTATAAACCTCATTCAAAGTTATTTCAACTTCCTTCTTTGATATTTGTTCTTCTAAAGCGACCGTAATAGATGAAGCCCAGTTGCTATTCTCTCTAACTATTCCAACTTTTTCAATTCCTCTCGATTCCAACTCATCTAAAAACATTCTAACTTCTTCCTCAGGGGTGGTCCAATGTATGAAATTATACATTCCTTCTGAAACTTTTTTATCAGTCGCAATACTTATATGTAAAATATTATTTTCTTCTGTTATTGGTGATATTATACTTCCTTGTCCAGATCCTATTGAAATGACTGAATCTATTTTATCTACATAAACCAACTTATTTATTGCCGATAAAGTCTTTGTTGTGTCAAACGAGTTATCTTCAAATATTATTTCATATTCATATTTAGTATTTCCGAGTTGTTCCTTTGCTAAAACCATTGCGTCACGAATACCTTCTCCTAAAAATCCAACATCTCCAGTTAATGGGATTATTACTCCAATCTTTATTATTTCTTTATTTGCCGGCATCTCGCCCGTTGAAAAAGATAATAATAATATAATTGCTAATATAACTGCTAATGATGCGAATAATATTGTCTTCTTGTTTTTCATTTGTTTTGGCCTCCCTTCTAGCTGCATAATGGGTTAGTAATGAATTAAAACGTATAATAAATATTTATCCCTTTTTTCATACATAATGGTAATATTTATATATAATAATACCAGTATGTAGATATATGAAAATTGATATTAAGGATAGAAAAATATTATATGAATTAGAAAAGAACTCTAGACTAACTAATTCTCAAATTGGGAAGAGCGTTGGCCTTGGTCGTGATTCCGTTGGATACAGAATAAAACAATTAGAAGGAAAAGGCATTATTCGTGGATACAAGGCGGTTATTAATACAAGTAAGCTAGACTATGATTTTTTTAGAGTTTACTTCAAATTAATGGATTTAAAAAAAGGAGATTTGGAAAAGATTATTGGGTTCTTAAAAAAAGATAAACGTGCCTGGTGGATTGCAAAACTTGAAGGCTCCTGGGACCTGGTCTTTGCCTTCTTTGCTAAAACAAATAAGGAATTTTATGATTTTCAATTTCAATTGCTAGAAAATTTTAGATCAAATATCAAGGAAAGTCTAATATCACCGATTATTTATTATCGCGAGATGCCCAGAAGATATCTAACAAATTCTAGAGAGAATTTTAAGATTGATGTTTCTGACCCTATTATTAAAATGGATGACAAAGATTTTAAAATACTTCGGATTTTGTCAAAAAATGGACGAATAATGATGATTGATTTGGCCAAGGCATTAAAACTTGATATTAAAACTATTAAATCTAGAATTAAGAAACTTGAATCTGAAAAAATAATACTTGGTTACAATACAGATGTTGATGTCTCTAAATTAGGCAGGGACTTTTATACAGTTCAGATTAGTTTAAACAATTATTCACGATTTGATTCTGTTAGAAATTATGTCCAATCACTCGTAGAATCTACATCTTGGGTTATTTCCATTGGTGGTGCTGATTTAGAATTTGATTTGGAAATTGAAAACAGCAATAGATATTATGAGATTATTGATAAACTGCGTTCTAAATTTCCAGAAATTCGAGAGATTAGATATTTTAGAATTCGTGAGAATTATAAAATAAATTATATGCCTGAAGAATAAAAAAGGAATTCAAATTTATTTATTTTTAACTTTTAGTTACCTTTAAATTACCCATTCCCCTTGAAAGAAAAAGATGGTATTTACACAACTACTAATGAACTCCCTAATAATAGGAAGTATCTACGCCTTAGTTGCCGCAGGCTTCTCCCTTATTTACAAGGCAAATAAATTCTTTCATTTTGCTCATGGGTCGGTTGTTACATTTTCTGGATATATGTTCTACTTGGCATTCTCCTCACTGAATTTAGGATTAGTATTTTCTTCGATATTTGCCTTAGTTCTTGCTGGAGCCTTGGGCTGGGGATTTTATGAAGGAGTCTATTTGCCAATACAGAAACGTGGAGCATCCAAGGCAATTCTGTTGATAGTATCTGTTGGGTTAATGATTTTAATTGAAAATTTAATATTGCTATTCTTTGGTGCTAATGTTAAAGTTCTTAAAATTGGAAGTTATGAAAGTTTGAATATTCTTGGTGCCATTGTTACACCACTTCAACTTGTTATTATTGGTGTGTCTGTTATTCTATTTTTAATCTTATACTATATCATTAATAAAACTAAAATTGGTCGTGATCTGCGGGCTGTTAGCGATTCTAAAGAACTCTCAAGTATAGTGGGAATTAATTCCAGAAGAGTTTTAAACTTCTCTTTTATTATTGGCTCTTTTATTGCGGGGATTGGCGGAATACTTATTGGGATGGAGCAAAACTTGACTCCAACCATGGGTATGATTCTAGGGATTAAAGGATTTACTGGGGCTGTAATTGGAGGGATGGCTTCTGTTCCTGCGGCGGTTCTTGGAAGTTATATTCTGGGAATTGTTGAGAATTTTGGTATTTGGTATTTGCCTAGTGGATATAAAGACGCTATTGCATTTATTCTATTGTTTTTATTCTTGCTGTTGAAGCCTGAAGGATTATTTGGTAAAAAAATGGAGAGAAAAGGATGATGCGCGAAGCGCATGTATATGGTATTAAGTATGAGGTAAGGTGTAGAGGAACGAGTAAGAATGCAGGACTTTGTCCTGAATTGATAAGTTTAATTATTCGTTCGCGCTGCGTGCATGGATGGTTGGAGATTAACAGAGGAGTTAAAAGATGAAAGGAAAAATAAAAAGAAGAAAGAAAATTAATAGGAGAATGAAGCAATGATAGCTAATTATTTTATTCATATATTGATTCTTGTAGGGATTTATTCTATACTTTCTGTTAGTTTGAACTTAGCTCTTGGATATACGGGACTACTTAACTTAGGGCACGTTGCTTTCTTTGGTGTTGGCGCGTATGTCTCTGCATTGCTTAATATGGTTGGAGTTCCGTTCATAATTTCTTTCTTAGCTGCAGGTGTGGTTGCTGGAGCATTTGGCTTATTTTTGATTTATGTTAGTAAAAAACTAAAAGGGGATTATTTGGCTCTTGCAACTTTAGGGTTTGCATTCATTGTTTATTCTCTGTTATTGAATTTAAAGTTCACTCGTGGACCTCTTGGTATTCCTGGAATTCCTAAGCCTGAAATTTTTGGAATTGTTATTTCTTCTAATCTATCTTATTTGATTTTAGTTTTAGTCATTGGGGTATTGACTTTTTTATTCTTTAACAAAGTTGTAAAGTCTTCTTTTGGTAAGATGCTTGGTGCTTTGCGTGATGATGAATTAAATCTTCGCGTACTTGGTAAAAATACTACTAAACTGAAATATTATTCTATGGGAATTAGCGCTTTCTTTGCAGGGATTGCTGGTTCTTTATTTGCTCACTATATTACATATATTGACCCGTCTTCGTTTTATATGAGTGAATTAATTTTGATTGTAACTATAGTTATTATTGGCGGGTTGGCATCAATTGAAGGTTCTTTAATTGGGGCTTTTATTGTTATTCTAATTCCTGAAGTTTTGAGATTTTTTGCTTTGCCTAGCTCGATTTTAGGACCGATGAGACAAATATTTTATGCTCTTGTATTAATTGGGGTTCTTTGGTGGAGGCCTAAGGGGATTCTGGGGAAGGTGGATTTACAATGAAATACATGAATAACAAATTTTATAAATTGAAATATACTAACTATATTGATATGAACCCCGGTAATCTAGAGATGGGTTGCCGGATGAGTCTTTTTTATTTTGAGGTGATATTATGAGTGATACATTAGTTTTTATTGATGATGGATTTTTGTCTAAATTAAGTAAGTTTTTTGGAGAAGGAAAATATATAAAATTACATAGAAAAAAAATTTCAGAATTAATAGCAAGAAAGGAAAGTACAAATTTACTAAAAACATATCTATATACTGCCCCTCCATTCCAGAGAAATGTTCCAACTCTATTAGAAGAGAAAAGAAGGAGGGGGTATGACCGATTTGTAAAATCTTTAATAGATGAAGGAATTGAAGTGAGAGAAGGAAGGTGTCAGAGATTAAAAATTAATGGTGAATTTGTATATTCTCAAAAAGGTGTTGATACATTATTGACTATGGACTTAGTAAAAGCACCATTTAAATTTCCAACAGTAAAAAAGATTATAATAATAGCTTCAGATTCAGATTTTGTTCCAGTAATTAAAGATATTCAAAGTGAAGGAGTAAAAGTTGTTCTATATACTTATTTTGAGAAAGGTCGTAAGGCTATATTTTCAACTTCAAATGAATTAATAAAAACTGTTTACAAATATGTTAAGTTAACAAAAGAGGACTTTTTAAAATGATAAAAATAAAGAATATAAATAAATCTTTTGGAGGGCTAAAAGCCGTTGATGGTATTAATTTAGAAATTGGCAAAGGCCAAATTACTGCTATTATTGGTCCGAATGGAAGCGGAAAGACAACATTATTTAATTTGATTTCTGGAATAGTTGAGAAGGATTCTGGTTCTATTTCTTTAAATGGAAAGAATATTTCTAGACAAGAAGATTTTCAGAGAAGTGAGTCTGGAATATCTAGAACTTTTCAACATGTTAGATTGTTTAAAAATTTAACAATAAGAGAACATTTTGAAGTTGCTTTGGATGATGATAAAAATCTGCTGAAAAAGATTTTTTCTAAGAATAAAGATAGTGGTGATGAAATTGAACGGGTTATGAGACTCATTGGGCTTGAAAAAAACATTGAAACGAAAGCAAATGATCTAAGTTATGGACAAAGAAAACTTCTTGATATTGGAATTGGAATTGTAAAGAAACATGATGTTTTGATGCTTGATGAGCCTGTAGCTGGAATTAATCCTCTGCTTCGACGCAAGATTAAGGAATTGATTAAAGTATTAAGAGAACAAGGTGAAACGATTGTGATTATCGAGCACAATATGGAGTTTGTTATGGATTTGGCTGACAGAGTTGTTTGTTTGGAGCAAGGGAATGTTATTTTCGAGGGGACGGCGAAAGAAGCGCAGAGTAGCAAGGAGGTGCTTGAAGCTTACTTAGGTAAGTGATAATATATTGAACAATAGTTTTATATATTGAACGATAGTTCTAATTAAAATGATGAAGAAATTTGAGAACTATGCTGGGATTAAGGTTTTGAATTATTTTTTAAAGAATCCTTCTACCAAGATTTATATTAAAGGACTTAGTCGTGAGCTAATTATTAGTTCTGCTACTTCAAAGACATTCTGCGATCAGTTTGAAGCCGAGAAGTTTTTAACTTCTGAAAGAATCGGAAATGTTAAATTATTTTATTTGAATAATGATTCTACTTATGTTCGTGAAATGAAGAGGGTATTTGCTTTAATGTTTTTTAGAGATTCGGGAATAGATAAAATTTTTACTAACTATGTTAGTTTTGCAATTTATGGAAGTTATGCAAATGGGGAGTATGATGAATCGAGTGATTTAGACCTTCTTCTTCTTGTTAGAAAGAAAGGTATAAGCAGAGACAAGTTATTAAAATTTGAAAAAAAGATTGGAGTTGAAATCCAATTAACAGAATTACCTTATTATACATGGGAAAAAGAAAAGAAAGAAGGAAAGAACTTTTGCCGTGAAGTTTTGGAAAAACATATCTTAATTGGGGGCGAGAAATTATGAGTAGATTTGATTATTGTTTGAAGTCTGGAATGATTAGGAAAGACTCAAAAGCAACAGAGAGAGTATCGGAGTCCATTGAAACGTCGAAAAGATTCTTAATATCATCCGAAAAAACTTATGATATAAAAGAGTATGAAATGTCAGTATTAGCATCATACAACTCAATGTTTCATTCTTGCAGAGTATTATTATTTAGTAAGGGATATATAGAAAAAAGCCATGCTTGTTTACTTGAAGCAATAAAAGAATTATTTTCAGGAGGCAAGATATCATTGCTTGTAAATATGCTAAATAAAATAAAAAAGTCCAGACATGAGATACAATATAGAGGTTTCCAGTCAGACTTAGAAGAGGCAGAGTTTGCGATTGATTTAGCTAGAGATTTTATTAACGAAGTTGGGAGAATCTTGGGACAATAAAATGCAGGATTACGTCATGAATTGATAAGTTGAATTGTCCGCTCCGCTGGGAACATTGTTGGCTGGAGGATGACTGCTAGTTAAAGACATAATAAAAAGAAAAAATGACAGAAGAAAAAATGAAAAAAGAAGACAACATGATTGAGTTGAAGAACATTAAAGCTGGGTATGGTAAGTTTGAAGTTTTGCATGGGATGAATATGGAAATTCCTAGAGGCAAGATTACTGCTATTATTGGGCCTAATGGAAGTGGAAAAAGTACGGTTATAAAATCAATATATAATATTGCGGATGTTTATTCTGGAAAGGTCTTGCTGAATGATGAAGACATTACTAACCTTCAAGCTCACGAATTGATTCGCCATGGTGTTGCGTATATCCCTCAAGGCAAAAGGATTTTTGAAGAGTTAACTGTGCTCGAGAATTTGGAACTTGGTGCTGAATTTATTAATGACAAAGAATTATGTGAAACTCGAATCAAGGAAGTGTTTAGGAAATATCCAGTTCTCGAAAAGAGGCAGAAAAAGTTAGCTTATGGATTAAGCGGTGGGGAGAGGCAGCAGCTTGCGCTTGGTCGTGCTTTGATTCAAAAGCCCGAAGTTATTATTATGGATGAACCGTCTATTGGCCTATCACCAATTTTACAGAAGGATTTATTTTTGATGATTCAGGAGCTCCGAGATGAAGGGTTAACTATTTTGATTGTTGAGCAGAATGCTAAGAAGGCAATTGAGATTGCTGACAAGACTTATATTTTGGAGAACAAGAAGATACGGGAAGTTTATTTGGGTGGGTATTGATTTTCTTCTTTGCCGAGGGTTTCTTAAAGAAAATAAGTATAGTAGTAGTTTTTTGTCACAGAAAGCTTTAAATAATAATACTACTATATTTATATAAATTATAAAAAAAGTAGTACTAAAATAAGATGTATATTAGGCGAGATTTAGAAAAAAAACTAGAAAAGTATAAAGATGTACGTGAAATCATTGCAATAGTTGGAACTAGACAATGCGGCAAAACAACTTTAATCGAACATTTTTTCTCAAAATTGAAAAATAAAGAAATGATTAGCTTTGAAGATCAAAAAACATTAAATTTATTTTCAACAAATATAGACTTATTCATAGAAACCCATGTAAAAGGAATTGATTATTTATTTATTGATGAGTTTCAGTATGCAAAGAATGGAGGAAAACAGTTAAAATATATTTACGATAACTATGATGTAAAGATTTTTATAACTGGATCCTCTGCCCCTGATCTTGCAGTTCATGGGCTAAAATTTTTAGTTGGAAGAGTTTTTATCCTTAATTTATATCCCTTTAGTTTCTCAGAATTCTTAAGATATAAGAATGAAAAATTGCATGAAATTTATTTGGAAAAGAAAAGCTCAAAAGAATTTTTAGATATGATTAATAGATATTATCAAGAATTTGCAATTTATGGTGGATATCCTAGAGTAATCACCTCAAAAACGATTGAGGAAAAGAAAGATGTATTAAAAAATATCTACAATACTTATTTTCTAAGAGAAGTAAAAGAAATCTTGCAACTTTCTGATAATTTCAAATTAGCAAAATTAATAAAGATTTTAGCATTGCAAACAGGTAGCTTGACAAATTATTCTGAACTCTGTTCTACCGTTGAATATAAGAATATTGAACTTCTAAAAAGCTTAAATGTCTTAGTACAAACATTTATTTGCATTGAAGCTAAGCCATTTTTTACAAATAAGAAAAAAGAAATAATTAAATCTCCTGAGTTTTTCTTTTTAGATAATGGATTTAGAAACATTGTTCTTAATAATTTTCAGGCATTAGGTGACCGAGTTGATACAGGTAGTTTAAACGAAAATTTTGTGGCATCTGAACTTATTAAAGGAGAGAATGAACTGAAATATTGGAGAACTAAATTTAAGGCAGAAGTTGATTTTATATTAGAAAAGAATGGAGAAACTATTCCAATAGAAGTCAAGTCCCAATTAAATGATAAGAAGATTACTAGGTCCTTTAGAAATTTCTTAGATATGTATGAACCAAAAAAAGGATTTATCTTTAGTTATAATTTAATTGATAGTATGAATATTAAGAAGACTAAGGTTGACTTCCGGGGAATTGTAGAGATTGGAAAGTTTGCCTAAGAAAAGCAATAAGATTAGTCGATAAGACTTATTTATTGGAGAATGGTGAGGTTGTTTTTAGTGGTGGAGCTGAGATATTGAAGAATAAGAAGATACGGGAAGTTTATTTGGGTGGGTATTGATTATTTATTTGACTTTATCCCATAATTGATCAAAGACTTGCTCGAATGTTTTAGCAAATACTTCGTCTTTTATTCCAAAACCTCTTTAAACCTTTTATTCCCCACTCTTTTATGCACTACCACATAATCCTAACAGAAAGATGCAACCTAAAATGCACCTACTGCTACGAAAAATCAATGAAAGAATTCGAGAACGGACTCGAAGAGAAATGGGACTATGATATGGAAACACCAGTAGATTCAGGAGTTTCAATCGAAAGAATAAAAAAACTAATCAAACCAACAGACACACTAATCTTCTATGGTGGGGAGCCGCTTGTTATGATGGATAAGATGAAAGAGATTATGGACCATGTGAATTGTAAGTTTCAGATGCAGTCTAATGGGGTTTTGCTTGATCAGTTACCTACTGAATATTTGCTTCGGTTGGATAAGATGTTGATTTCTATTGATGGGACTTCTGAGAGGACTAATACTAATAAAGGCAAGGCGAAGTATGAGATTATTACTAATAATTTGCGTGATGCTCGGGACCGTGGATATAAGGGCGAAGTTGTTGCGCGTATGGTTATTACTGAACCTGATTTATATGAACAGGTTATGCATTTGATTGGTTTGATTAAAGTTGGTCTTTACGATTCGATTCATTGGCAGATTGATGCGGAGTTTTATAAGTTTGATTATGATAAGGAGAAGTTCACTGAATTTGTGAAGGGATATAATGCATCTCTGAAGAGGTTGCTTAAATGGTGGTTAGCAGAGATGCAGCGGTCAACTGTTCACGGTCTACAGTCTACGGTTGACGGTCCACGGTCCACGGTCCCAAAGATTTATCCTTTTCTTGGAGTTTTAGGCAGAGTAATGGGCTGGGACAAAGAAACTCGGTTACCCTGCGGTGCAGGCTATGCTAATTTTACTATTAATACCAATGGGAATTTGTCTGCTTGTCCTATTATGAATTCGGTTAAGAACATGTATTGTGGTTCTGTTGAGGAAGGTGTGACGAAGGAAATGAAATGTGGCGGATGGTGTGTTGGTTGTTCGTATATAGATATTTGTGGTGGTCGTTGTCTTTATTCAAATGATGCCCAACTCTGGCCAAAAGAAGGACATGATTTAGTTTGTGAAACAATTAAATGTTTAATTGATGGAATTCGAGGGCTTGTTGACGGTAGACGATTGACGGTAGACGGTAAGGAATTAAAGAATATTCGTGAGTTGATTGAAGAGGGTGTTGTTGGGAAAGAAGATTTTGATTTTGAGCGCTACTTCGGCCCGGAGATTATACCTTAGACCGAAGAAGCCCACGTTAACAATTTTATTTGAGAATAAAATGATCAAGAGAAGTATTTTGGGCCTGAGATTCTTCTTTAGGGATTAAGGCAGATTGATATGGGAGCATTGAGTTAATGTTAGGACATACTTGGTTGGAGATTAACAGAGTAGTTTTATTTATTGTTTTATTCCAACTAATAATCCCCGTCCTATTAATCCGTGTTTCATATACTTTACTTTGAATCCTGATTCGCACATCAACTTTGCAATTCTCTTGTGTGATGTTATTTTTAATTCATGTGTATCGTTCATTTTTTTAATTCCATTGTTTTTTATTGCAATGGTGTAATGATTTTCTAGTATTGTAAAGTCTTTTTTTCTTTTGAGGCTTGTTATTCTTGATATTTTCATATTCTCTCCGTTGTATGTTCTCATATGAAACATATCTTCTGGATGATTTGACTCTGAAAACCAAGGTTCTATTATTGCTACTCCACCTGTATTTAGATGATAGTAGAAGTTTTGGAATGTTTGTTTCAATTCTTCATCTGTTTTAAGATATCCTATGCCGCTGAAGAGCGAAGTCATTATATCAAACTTTTTACACAGGTTAAAGTTTGTCATATTTCCGAGATTAAAATTATTTTGTGGAAATTTTATTTTTGCTACCGAGAGTAATTCTTGGCTTAAATCTAAACCTTCACAGTTGAATCTCTTTTTTAGAAAGTTTATGTGATTTCCAGTTCCGCAGGCGACATCTAGCAGTCTTTTACCTTTTGACTTTTTGTATTTTTTGATTACTTGGTTTATTATTTTTGATTCTTTTTTGTAATTTTTGTTTAGATATAGGCAATCATAATATTTTACAAATTCTTTGTATTCTAACATTTTAATTTATAATTGCCCATGCGTTTTTTCTATCGGGTAGTTTTTTATTTAACCTCTCAAAAGTTTTGCCTAATACAATATCACAGATAAAATAGAATACAGAATCTGTTCGGGGATATGGAGAGAGGTTATAATAAACCCCTTTGTAGTTTATACCTGAATATGCTAACGAAAATTCATCAAGGACATAATCGCAAAGCTTCCAATACTCATATTCTTTAAACTTTCTATCTAGCAAGGATTCTTTTACTGCTTTCAAAATAGGAGTTCTAAAGTCTTTATTATTTTTGAATTCTCTGTAAACGGATTGAGTCGTTTTTGGCCAAAATATATCTTCTTTCTCATATTCATCCCAATTGATAACATTGACTCTTTCTTTTATTTCTAAAGGAAATGTTGAAATGAATTCTTCAATATTTTGTTTTATTATATTACCATCCTTTAAAACTCGTCTTAAACTAGCAGCTTCCGAATATGTTTTATTTCTAATAAAAAAATTTGTGTCCTGTATTTTATCTACTACTAATAATAATACTTTTTCTTTTGTGTATTCTAATGCCCAATTTAAATATTCTTTTATATTGTTATTAAGTACTCCTTTATGCGAAAAGAATTTGTTTCCTAGACATATTGGAATGAATATGTTGTGTTCTCTGGATTCTATTTTCCCTTCAGTTGTATTGAAGAGTTGTTTAATCTTCATTTTAATTAATAATCACCATTGCAACTTTTTCTTTTGGTAGTCTTTTTTCTAACTTTTTAAATATTTTATTTTGTTTTATATCTTCTAAAAAATAAACTGTGGAATCTGAGAATGGATAAATGAACATCCTATAATAGTCATCCTGATATATCACTCCATGATAGCATATTGAGAATTCATCTAAGATATAATCTGAAAGTTTCCAGTATTGCGCTTCACTAAATTTTCTATCTGTCAATGTTGTCTTAATGGTTTTTAATATTGCACTTCTAAACTCTTTATTATTTTTGAATTCATTATAAACTAATCTTGTTGTTAACCCGCAAATAGAATCTTCTTTTTCGTATTCTTCCCAATTAACAATTTTAATTTTGTTTTGTGCCTGTTTCGGGAGATTGCTTATCATTTCTTCTACGCCTTTTCTTATTTCTAGACCACACCTTAAGACTCTTCTTAAATTTTGGTGTTCTGTATTGTTAGAAATTCTAACCATATAATTTGTTAATTGTATTTTATCTGGAATTACAATTAATACTTTTTCTTTTGTGTTTTCTAATGCCCATTTTAAATATTCTTTAAATTTTTCACTTATTAGGCCTTTATTTGAAAAAAATTTATTCCCTAAACATATTGGAATGAATATGTTGTGTTTCTTTGATTCTATTTTTTATTCACTTGTATTAAAT
>JAQICZ010000046.1 GCA_027858295.1 Nanobdellota archaeon
AAGGGTTTACCCGTGAGTCGATAATTAAACTTATCAATTCTGATGCCTTCTCTATTCAATTTATTGAAGGAATAAATCCCGAAGCGATTTATGTTAGTAGAGGTACTTGCAAAGCGTGCCTTCTCTCTAAATAAAATTTAGATTTTATTTTCTCATAAGCAGGATTCGAATGATTAATCAATTTATTGAAGGAATAAATCCCGAAGGGATTTATGTTAGTAGAGGTACTTGTGAAACGGCGGCAGCGAAGGTATCTTTTTTTATCTTTAATGAGCTAATGTTACTAAATATCAATGAATTAAACTTTTGAGTTAGTCAAAATTGGGAGAAGAGCCAGAATTTTTAATTTTTCTTTTTGGAAATAATAAGACAATTTATATATTTTGTATTAACTTAGTGACTTATGGAACTAAATGAAAATTATCTAGAAATTAAAGATACTATAACTGGTGGAATCAGTAAATATACTGCAACTCGAGAAAAGGTTAGTGGAAAGATGATTATTATAGAGAATGATAATCTTGGAAATCATTTGTTTCTGAAAACAATGAAGGATGTTTTGATTAGAAGTTCGAAGATGCGATTATCTCCTGCAAATAGAATAGAACTTGTGAGTTTTGCAAAGAATGCGTTTCCTTCATTAGAAGAATCTTACAAAGGAGAATGATTTTCACTCCCCGCACAATAATCCAAAACTATCGTCTCCATAAAATGATCTGGATATTTTCAATTAATAAAAATGATCACGAAAACCCCACCACCCGTTTTCCCCTAACAATCTATGGCTAACTCGACATTTAATACCAATACTGCAAATAGCAAACATCAAGAAGCAAACCGCCGACCGCAAACTGTCAAATCCTCCCCGTAATAATCTGCCTGGAGTTAGAGACCTAAATATATAAGTGACTTCTCATTCACCCATCCCATAAATCCAAACTAACTCAATATTAGTAAAAACATCAAATACTACTCTGTTAATCCTCCAGCAATTTCCTCACCAGAACGGGTAATATTAATTCAATTGCCCCAAAGAAACTAAAAAATATCAATCTGTCTTAAAATTAACCCCACTCACCAATCAGCAAAACTTCTCAACTTCATTCATTATCCTTCACCTTAACTTTAATTTCTTTCTCAACTTTTTTCAAATTCTCCAAATAACTTTTTTCAACAGGCGACAAAGTCTTAACTTGATATTTCATATATTCGTCTTCCGCTTTTTCAAAAGCTTTCTTCTGACTAACACTTCCAGAATCTTTCAAAGTACCTTTCCCATAAACTTCAGAAAATTTATCTAACTCAGTAACCCAATCTTTCATATGCATCTTAATATGTTCTTTTGCCTTAATCTCAGCCAAATCAAAAAATGCAGAAACAAGTCTATTCAAGCGAAAAAGCTCATCTTTATCCAAATAATTCTTAGCAACAAGAACCTCAGATTTGGCTGGAAGATCTCCCTTAAAATTCGTTAAACCCATAAATTCTTTTTCCGAGTCTGCACGAGAGTAAATAGTTTCGCTTGCAGTATTTTGATTAACCATATAATGAAGTTTGTTTTGAACAATTTTAAAGAATATAATAGATTCTTCACTTTTAGGGTTATAATCTATACTTGTGGCATATAAATCTAAAACCTGACGATATAAGACTTTTTCACTCGAACGAATATCACGAATCCTTTCAAGCAATTCTTTCCAATAATTTCCTCCAGCACCATTTTTAAGTTTCTCATCA
This sequence comes from Nanobdellota archaeon, assembly GCA_027858295.1. Lineage (GTDB taxonomy): Archaea > Nanobdellota > Nanobdellia > Pacearchaeales > GW2011-AR1 > GW2011-AR1. The sequence goes on from JAQICZ010000046.1 coordinate 1,738, forward strand.
TCCATAACAAAGCCCTTAACTAAAAACTCCTTTAACTTTTGAGTTGCCCAAATCCTAAATTGAGTAGCTTTAACGGAATTAACACGATAGCCTACGGAAATAATTGCGTCAAGATTGTAAAAATTCCTATTTCTTTTAATTTCACGCACGCCTTCCATTTGAACTTGTAAGAATTCCTTACAAGTTCCCTCTTCATTAAGTTCACCCTCCATATAACAATTTTTAAGATGAATCGTAATATTTTGAGGAGTAGTTCCAAAAAGATTTGCGATATCCTTTTGCGTTAGCCAAACAGTTTCATCTTCAACTCTTACAGAAACATTTTCACTATCATCTTTTTTATAGATAATAATCTTATTATTCATTTTACTTTTTTCCCTCAATGTTCTTAACTATTTCTTTAGAAATTATCCCGCTTGAAACATGCTCTAAGAATTCTTTTTTAGTTGCCTCATAAATTATCATTTTATAATTCGTTATACTTCTTATGAGACCCTCTTGCTTTCTCTACTGGGTACTTCTCATCATTCTTCTTTATCTTTCTATTCAAGGAACTTGATAGATTAATATCATACATCTGAGCAATTCTTAAAACGAAAAAAAGAATGTCGGATAATTCATCTTCTATCTCTTCTCTCTTCTCAGGAATTGTGAATCTATGATTAACTTCTTCTTTTGATTTCCATCTAAAGTGTTCTAACAATTCAGAGACTTCTATAGAAAGGGCAATAGCCAATTCTTTTGCATCATGAAATTGTTCCCAATCTCTAGCATCACAGAAATCTTTAACCTTTTGTTTTAATTCGTGGACCTTTGTTTCTTCATCCTTTGCCATACTGCTGTTTAGCATAGATTCTTTTTAACTATTATGGTTAACAACACTCTTACTCCCGCCGTAGCCGTTTCTACTCTTGTCCTGATTCATTTAATTTAAATACATTCCAATCTTTATGAATTTCGGTTGCCGGATGTTTCATATGTCTTCTTATTGAAACCACATCCCTTTAGGGTGTGGATGCCTTTTTCGATATTATGGCACCCGAAGGGCGACCGTTTCCGCAAATAGAGGGAGTGGATGATTTTGCGTTAAGAAAGTCCCGCGGTTAAGCCACATGCTTTAGCGTGTGGTTAGCGAGACTTTTAGCAAAATTTGA
>JAQICZ010000058.1 GCA_027858295.1 Nanobdellota archaeon
GATCTAAGTCTGGTATCATTCCGTTAACTGTGGTTTTGCCGCCTAAGAAGTGTAATCATGGTACTTGTATTTATTGTCCGGGTGGAGATCATGTGCCGCAATCTTATACTGACAAGAGTCCTGCAATTATGCGGGCTATGGCTTTGCATTATGATATTCGTGAGCAAGTAAAGATTCGTTTTGGGAATCTTATTGGGATGGGACATCCTGTGGATAAGGTCGAGGTTATTATTATTGGTGGGACTTTTACGCAATATGAGAAGCAATTTAAGTATGATTATGTAAAAGGAATTTTTGATATTTTGAATGGTGAGAATTCTAAAACTCTGGAAGAAGCTAAGACAAAGAATGAAACTGCGAAGCATAGAATTGTTGCTTTGTGTATTGAAAACCGGCCTGATAATTGTAGTGAGGAAGAAGTTAAGGAGATGCTTTCTTATGGTTGTACTCGTGTTGAGATTGGGGTTCAAATGCTTGATGATTATTTATATGAAAAAACTAACCGTGGTCATACTATACAAACTGTTGTAGATGCCACTAAGAGGCTTCGTGATGCAGGGTTTAAGATTGGTTATCACATTATGCCTGGGCTTCCTTATTCATCGATTGAAAACGATAAGGAGAAGTTTAAATTGGTTTTCTCTGATTCTAGATTTAGACCTGATCAATTGAAAATTTATCCTTGCCAGGTTGTTAAGTCTTCTCCACTTGCGGAGATACATGAAAAGATTGGATATCATCAGTATGGAAATAAGCAGATTCGTGATTTTGTTAAATGGATGATGAGAGAAATTCCAGATTATTGTCGTGTGATGAGAATGATGCGTGAGATTCCGGCGGAGAAAATGGTTCAGGGAGATGTTGCTTCGACTTCGATGCGAGGGGATATTATGGATGAACTTCGAGAAGAAGGTGGAATTAAAGAAATTAGGTTGAGAGAAATTGGGCTTCAGAAAGGAGAAATTGATTTAAATGTTTCATTAAAAACTATTGAGTATGATGCGTCGGAGGGGAAGGAATTATTTTTAGAAATGGTGAATAAAGATGATATTCTGTTCGGTTTACTTAGATTAAGATTTACTAGTCGCGCTTTTATTGAAGAGTTGAAGGGTGCTGCGATTGTTCGGGAGCTGCATGTTTATGGGCAGGCACTCGCGCTTGGATCTAAGCGGTCAACAGTCAACAGTCAACAGTCAACAGTTGAGAGTCAGCATATTGGTATGGGTAAGGATTTAATTAAGAGGGCTGAAGAGTTGTCTAAGGCTGCGGGGTATAAGAAGATTGCAATTATTAGTGGCGTTGGTGTCCGAGAATATTACAGAAAATTAGGCTATAGTCTCCAAGGAGAATATATGATAAAAAGTTTACTGTAACATGAAAAAATTTTACGGATAGGTTCAAAATCCTTGGGAAATTTTTGAACGTAAAATATTTAGGGAATATTATCGTAAAATCACTTGAGTGATTTTACAGTTGTTGGTTTTTAGTAATTAGTTTTTAGTGGGGAAATTGCATGAATGAATTCATGTGATTGATATTTCTTGCCATCCCTATTCAAACTCCGTGTCGCTGAAATGTTTGCAATTGAGGGCGCCAGAAGATTCTCCCCACTACCGTCCGTTCCCCCGCCCAGCCGCCCTGGGACAGTTGAGTTAATGTTACCCTTCGGGTTCGGTCGTTTGAGTTTGATTTTTTGGTAGTTATAAGATATTGTATGCTCAATTGAGATTTTGTATAGTCAGGTATTGTTCCAATATATCTGGTGGAGTTATCGATTTGAATATCTATTGGGTCAAGAGTTTCTTTATATTGTTTTTGAAAATATTATTAAATGGTTGTTTTATTATTTTGTTATGGATAAATTATTTGTGTTTAATGGTTCTAGTACCTTGTTTGACTCAGATAAATCTGGATTAAGGCATCTTTCAAAAGTTTTTGGTCATGAGGGGTTTGAAGCAGACCACATTAAAAGATATGATTCTGAAAAAAATAAAATGCCTTGGGGCTTGTCTGAAATTGCTAAATCTTTTAATGATGTTGATTGTAATAAAGTTGAAATTGAATCTAAGAAGTTTGTATTGGATAGTTTGAGAGAAGATGCAAAGGAATTTGTTTCTTTTTTGAAAAATGAAGGGTTTTATGTTGCTTTTGTTTCATCTGACCTTATTGAGATTTTAGATGAGGTAAAGGAGGTATTAGGATTGGATTTTGTTTCTGGGAATGTTTTGGAAAGAGTTGATGGGAAGTTTACTGGTGAATTGGAGAAAAAAGTAGATAGATATGACCGGTTGGATAAGATTGCAGAGATTGTTAAAGAGAATTCTTTGGGTATTGATGATGTTTTTATTGTTGGAAGTTCAGTTACGGCTGTTCCGTCTAAAAAGATAGGAAAGTTTGTTTCTTTTAATTCTAACAATATAAGTATCGATGTTATTTCTGATTTTGTTGTTAGTGGCGGTTTGTTTGAGATTAAGAAGTGTCTTTCTATTCATATTTATAAATTTGAAAATGTTGAAGAAATTAAGAAGAAGATAATTTTGGGCGGGGTTTCTAATTTTCATGTGATTGCTGATTTTGATGGGACTTTGACTAAAGGGTTCGTTGGTGGAGAGAAATCTCCTTCGATTATTGCTGAACTTCGTAATGGTGATTATTTGGATGAGGATTATCAGAAGAGAGCCCATGCTTTGTTTGATAAGTATCATCCTTATGAAGTGGATGATTCAATTACTGTTCTTGAGAAGAAGGCGAAGATGGAAGAGTGGTGGAAAACTCATTTTGATTTATTGATTGAGAAAGGGCTTTGTCTTGAGGATGTGAAGAAGGTTTCTCATAGTGGTAGAGTTAAATTGCGTGAAGGGATTGAAGAATTTTTAGGATTTTTGAGGGATAATAATATACCTTTGATTATTATGTCTGCTTCTGGGATTGGTGATGTTATTCCAATGTATCTGAAGGAGAAGGGACTTATGTCTAAGAATGTTCATGTTATTTCTAATTTTTATGAATGGGATGAAGAAGGATTGGCGATAGGTGTTAAGGAGCCGGTTGTGCATTCCGGAAATAAAGATGAAACTACTTTGGAAAGTTTGCCTATTTGTGAGGATTTAAAGATTCGGAAAAATGTTCTTTTACTTGGAAATGGGATTAATGATTTGGATATGATTAAGGGGTTTGATTATGATAATTTGTTGTCTGTTGGATTTTTGGATGAGAAGAGGGAGGATAGATTGGAAGTTTTTAAGGCGGGATATAATGTTGTAGTTACGGATAATGGAAGTTTAGATTTTGTTAATGATTTTTTGAGTGGGTTTGAAAATAGTTATTAGTAGTTAGTTCTTAGTTGTTAGGGGCAGATTGATATAAGGCAAGTTGAGTTAATGTTACCCTTCGGGTTCGGTCGTTTGAGTCTAAGTTCTTGGTGGTCAGAAGTTATAATTTACTTGATTGAGATTTAGTTAAACCAAGTATTGTCTTTATCGGTTTGCCGTAAGCGGTCTGCGGTCAGCATTGCTTTCTTTAGTTCTTTTCTAGAATTAATATTTCATAGTCTAATAGGTCAGAATCTTTTTCGCCTGTGTAGATTTTCCAGTTCCCGATGAAGCATTTGAGATTGTATTTGTTTGCTAGTTCTTTGATTTTTTCTTTTGAGTGGTAGAATTGTGTGAGTTCTGCGTGTCTGATGAATCCAGATTGTGGGTTGTCTTTTTCTTTGAAGTATTTCATTGTGAAGTATTCGCCTTCTTCTAATTCTCTTGTTTCACTTTCTGGGAAGTCCTTTCTTTTGTGTAGGAATCTTGCATCTTTTGAGACGCTTTTGATTATTGAGCTTGTCATTGGTAAGGTTGCGATTAGGCTGGAATCTTCTTTTAGCTTTTCTGAGGTTAGTTTTAAGAATTCGTCTAGATTTTCTATGCTGTTGATTGATTCTTTTAATAATATTAAATCCAGTGTTTCATTTGGTAGGTCTTTTAGGTATTTGATGGAGTCTCTTTCTATGAAGTCTAAGGACTTGAATCTTTTCATTAGATTTCCTGCTTTTAGATATTCTTTTGCTAGATCTAACATTGCTGTTGAAGAATCTACCCAGTCGAATTTGTTTTTTTTGTCTGTTGTTAGAATTCTGAAGAGCTCGTCATATCTATCTGGATGTGCTCCTGCGTATAGTTCTGCTATGTGAATTGGTAATTCTTTGTGGGCTAATTTCTCAAATACTATATTATCAATAATCTCTCCGATTTCATAATCTGTTTCGTTTTGTTCTTTTTCTGCAAATTCTCTTGCAACATCTTCGTGGTCAAACATATTCCTTAGTTGGTTGTTTTTTCCTACTTTGATTTTCCCTAGTTGCCAGGATTTTAAAATTTCTCTTGCGGCGAAGTCTTCGTTGATTTCTCCACCTTTTTTCAATAATCTTTTTTGTTCTCCAACTTCTTCTATTAAGTCGTCAGAGTCTTCTGCCTCTGTTTTGTAGAATTTATTTAGAGCATCTTTATATTTTTTGAATAACTGCATAACTACTATGTCTGGTTCTTTGATTTGGGTGTAGCTTTTTCCTCCGGCAAGTGAATGTTCTGCTATTTTTTCTTTATCTGATAACGAATATTGATCTTCTGGGATAACTCCTGGCGAGTCTGTCAATACGATGTCTTCTGATAGTCTAATCTTTTGGACATTTCTTGTAAAACCTGCATCTGCACCCACTCCTGCGGCTGATTTTCCTGCAAGTAAGTTTAACAGAGAGGACTTTCCTGCATTTGGATAGCCGATAACTCCAACTTTCATTTTGTCTCCACCTTTTTCGTTCACGACTATTTTATCTTTTAGGATTTCTCTTTTCTCTCTTTTTTCTACAGTTTTTGCAACTCTTTTGATTAGATTTCTTAAATCTTTGATTCCCAGTCTATTGATACAGGAAACAATTGCATATGGGAAAACTTTCTCTTTAATTTCTTGTAATTTGTTTAATGTCAGAAGATCTGTTTTGTTTAGAACATAAATTATTTTTTTTCCTTGTCTTTCTATTTCTGCTTCTAGCTTTCGGTTTCTTGTTTCTTCTAAGAATCTTGCATCTAAAACTTCAAGGATAATGTCTGAAGTATCAACTATGTTTTTTGCAACTTGAGGATACTTAACTCTTTGTTTTCTTATTTTTTCAACTCTTCTGGTTCTATGGGAAGAATATGTGTATTGTACCATACAAACAGAAAATGATTTGGGGTTTTAAGGTTTCTGTTTGAGTTGTATTTTTTATGCTTTTTTTTGTGTCAAAAAAAAAGTGATATTTTGAAAAATGGTTCTAAGAGGGGGTAATTTGGTAGTTTATCTGTAAAAGGTGTCACAGTTAGGGAGTTACCTTTTGTTTTATATGAATATTTCTTCATATGTTTATTTGATTGAAGGTTATACTCTACTATATATATTTTTTTGAAATAGATATCCTTTTATCGAGGGTTTAAGGGGGAATTGAGTGGAGAGATAAATAATGAAATCTACATAGAGTGTCAACATTGGTGATGAAATGGGGTTTAATTGGTGAAGAGTTACAAAGCCTTTATATATATGAGAGTATAAATTTAAAGTAATATGGTGAATTTTATGAAAAATTCGTTAAATTTAAAAGGAGAAAAATAAAAAATGACAAAACTAGAAAAAATAAAAAAGATTGCAAGTGGAAAGTTGAAAATATTACAAGTTATTCATTTCCCTTTGGAGGGTGCTGGTGCCGGACATTATGTTCATAATTTATCTACTGGACTAGTAAAAGAGGGGCATAAAGTTGGTGTTGTCTATGCTCAGTCTCCGAAATGTACTAGAAAAACTTCAACTTATGAGATGTTTCCTGTTGATTTTGAGAATGATTGTTTGAATTTTCCTTTTCCAGTTTTTGAATCTCATCCATTGGGAAGTGATTTAACTTTTGGTTCTATTGGAGAAAATAAATATAATAGATATGTAGAATCATTTGAAAAAGAATTGGATAGGGCTATAGAGGAAATAAATCCGGATATAATTAATGTTCATCATGGATGGATATTATCAGAAATAGTTAGCCGTAAAGGGATACCTTATTTTATTACTTTACATGGTACTGAAGCTAAAGCTTTTGATAAATATTCAGAATATAGGGATAGAGTGTTGAAGGGAATAAAGGGTGCTTCTGGTATAATTGCTCTGACTGAAGATCAAAAAGAGAATGCTATTTCAAAATATGGGGTTAATCCAGAGAATTGTAATATTATAACTAGTGGTGTTGATACTGATTTTTTTTATCCAAGGAATATTCGTAAGGAAGAAATTTTACTTCAAAATGGAGTTCAGACTAAAGAGGGTGAATTAATTGCTCTATATGTAGGTAGGTTGGCTGAGGTTAAAGGAGTAGAGTATCTTGTAGACTCAGCAATAAAGCTTAAGATGCAGAATAAGAATGTAAAAATATTAATTGTAGGAGACGGTATCTTAAAGGATAAATTAATGGAAATAAAGAGAAAGCATGATCTTTATAATTTGGAATTTTTAGGTTTAAAGGGATCTATACAGATTTTGGACTTGTATAATGCTGCAGATTTGGTTGTGGTCCCTTCTCAGAGCGAATGTTTCCCATTAGTTCCAGCAGAAGCGATGGCTTGCGGAACTCCTTTTGTTGCCTCAAATATTCCGGGAGGATTAAATTATCAAATAACTAAATTGGAGGATCTGCTAAAAGAAGAACAGTCAGTGAATGAAATTTCTTTAAGTTTTCAGGTTGGAGATCCTGAATCTTTGGCTTCAAAAATTGGTGAAGTATTAGATATGGATTTAAAGAAAAATTTTAAAGAAAGTATTAGAGAATTATCTATTTCTTTTTCATTATCTGATATGGTAATGTCTACCGGAAATTTATATTCTGGTGCAATTTAATTTTATGAAATACCCAATATCTGTTGTAATGCCAGTCTATAATTCTGAAAAGTTTATAGATAGATCTTTGCAAAGTTGTATAGCACAAGATTATAAGGGTCCGATTGAGATAATTATGGTGAATGATGGATCAAAAGATGGAAGTGTAGAAAGAATAAAAAATGTAATGCATTCAAATTCTAACAACAATAGAAAATTCAAGTTGTTTACTCAGGAAAATCAAGGTGCTTCTGCTGCTAGAAATTATGGTGTACATTTGTCAAACTCTGAAAATATAATGTTTTTGGATAGTGATGATTATTTAGAAAATGGAGCTATCTCTGCGGCATTGGAATCTTTGAATTCTTCAGGGAATGTTGGCTTAGTTTATTCAGATCATAGAAAAGTTACTGATTCAGGTCAGCCAATAATGGACAGAGTTAAGGGGCCTTTTGCTTTAGATAAGTTGTTGACAGGTATGTATATTGGTCATTTCAGGGCCTTGCCAAGGAAAGTTTTTGATAAAGTTGGAGGATTTGATCCCAGCTTGACGCATTCGGAAGATTATGATTTTGTTTTGAAGATTGCTACGGAAGGTTTTGATGTTAAATATATTAATGAAATTTTGTATAATTACGTCACTAATCAAGATAGTTTATCTCAAGGAACAAATGGTCTTGAAAAAATAATTAGAGGTGGGCAGGAGTCTATATTGAGAGCATTAAGAAGATTAGGTTTTGAGGGAGAAATTGATTTTGATGTGCCGCATAAAACGGCTGATACTGTAACTAGATATTTGAACCCTGAAAAGGTGAATGAATATTTGGAGAAATCTAGGCTGGGAAATAAAAAATGAAACTTTTAGCTATACCGAATGATTCAAGTATTGCGTATAAGAGAAATTATGAAGAGGACTTCTTAAGTGAATTTAATCCTAGAGATCCTTCTGGGAATAGAGCTTTTGATGAAGTAGCGTTTCTTAATTGGAAGGATGATAAGGTTGAAGAAAATTTTGGAATAAAGTCAATACCTTTTGTTGATGATAAAACTGAAGCGAGAAAGATAATGAGTGAATTAAGTCTTGGAAAAAGAGAATTTATTTCGCCTTTGTTTTATGAAATTTTTAATAAGGAATTAGCTTTGTTGGATACATCAATTAGAAGTTTAAATCCGGATGTTATTCGTTCTTTTAATACTCATTTTGCCGCGGAATTAGGAAATCTGGTTTCAACTGCTTATGATATTCCATTAGTTGTTTCTGCTCATGATCCTTCAAGGTTGACTTCAGCAATTAAATATGCGGATTCGTTGGTTTGTATCTCTAATGATTTAGCTGAGAAGTCTTTGTCTTATGGTGTTTCTCCAGAAAAGATAACAATAATACCTGATGGAATTGATATGAATTCTTTTTATCCTATGAATGGTAATCGTGTGGGAGTTTCTGCTGATTATAAGATATTGAGTGTTGGGAGGATTGTTGAAAGTAAGAACATTGAAACCTTACTTGAGAGTGTTGCAATTTTGAATAATGAAATGGATGGAAAAATTAGACATTTGCATTTAGGAAATGGAACCCCAGAAGCATATTATAATATAAATAAGAGAAAGGACTCTTTGGGACTTAAAGATATCTCGCATTTTTTAGGAGGAGTTCAAAAAGAATTGTTGCCTTCTTATTATTCTTGGGCTGATGTCTATACTCTTCCAACTCTTTGGGAGGGTCTGGGACGTGCTCAAATAGAAGCATTGGCTTGTGGAACTCCAGCGATTACTTCAAATGAACCTCCTATGAATGAAGTTGTTGAGCACGGTTATAATGGTTTGGTTGCAAATCCTAGAAGTGCAAGAGATTTTGCAGTTAAATTAAAAACATATTTTAAGGACAAAGATTTGAAGGCTTACATGGAGCAAAATGCAAGGAGTAGTGTGGTAAATAAATATTCAATGGATACTGTTATGCATCTTCATTCAAAAAATTATAAAAAAATAACAAAATGATAAAAATTGGGGTGATTGGTTGTGGAAATAGGATGAAGAAGATTCTTAAAATTCTTCTGTCTAAAAAGTCAGATATTGTTATAGAATCTCTTTATGATGTTTCTTCTTCTCAGGTTAAAAATTTTAAAAAAGAATTTGGTGAGGATATTTTTTCTGCAGAGACTTATCAGGAAGTTGTTGATAATAAAGAAATTAAGTGGATCTTTATAGGTTCCCCTAATTTTGTGCATAAAGAACAAATTTTATATTCAATAAATAAAGATAAGAATATTTTTTTAGAGAAGCCAGTGGCTGTTAGTTTTGACGAGTTGAAAGAGATTAAAGATAGTTTTTTTAAAAAAAATCTTTCATTCTTGGTGAGTTATCCTTTGAGATATTCTCCTCATTATAGGAAAATTAGAAAAATATTGGATAGTGGAAAAATTGGGAATATTGTAAGTTTTGAATTTAATGAAACCTTAACTTTTAATCATGGAGCATGTATTATGGCAGATTGGAGGAGATTTGAGAAATTCTCTGGTGGTCATTTGCTGGAAAAATGTTGTCATGATTTTGATGTTGCAAATCTTCTGTTAAAAAGTATTCCTTCAAAGGTTGCTTCTTTTGGGGGGTTAAATATTTTCTTAAAAGAAAATAAAAGGTTAGAAAAGAAGATAAAGATGGATAAAGGAGAATTTAAGAATAAAAACAAGTTAAGTCCTTTTGCTTTAGAAAAAGATGTTGTTGATAATCAAGTTGTGATTTTGGAATATAGAAATGGTTCTCGTGCGGTTTTCCACACTAATACTGCTTCAACAATGCCAGAAAGGAGAATGTATATGTGTGGAACTAAAGGGAGTATAAAGACAGATGTTTTGAAAGGATTTTTACAGTATAAGATATTAGGTTCTTCTGAAACGGCAATGATTATAGATGAAAAGTTTAAAGGTGGGCATGGTGCTGGAGATTTTTATTTAATAAATGAATTGGTAGATGCAATGGAAGGAGAGAGTTATTCTTCTTTGGATGATGGTATAAAATCTGCGGTTATTGCTATTGCTGCTGAAAGGGCAAGGAAAGAATCTTGTGTTGTTGACCTTGAGCCTATTTGGAAAGAATTCGGATATTAGAATTCTGGCAAATCTGCAGCTTTCAAATTAGTGTATTTCTTTTTTGTTGATATTTTGTATACTTTTTGCTCTTTTTTTGGTTGGAATTCTTCTGCAAAGGTTATGTTTTTTATTTTTAATGTTAGGGCTCTGCAGGCATTATCTTCTTCTGTTTCAAATCGGAATTCGTGGGGAGTTGTGTCTATGACTTTTCCTTCATATTCTTCGATTCTTCCGAATACGTTTACTTTTAGTTTGTAATGTTTGCTTTTTTCTATTTTGTAGTTCATCTAAAGTAGTTATTAGTTTTTAGTTATTAGTTTTTAGAAAGGGGTGTTTAATTGTATTTTGAATAGTGGGTATTTGTCAAAAGATTTAAGTATGTGTATGTGTATGTGTATTAATGGGAACAAAAACACTTTCTATTATGGATGATGCCTATAAGCTTTTATTATTGAATAAGATGCAGGGTGAAAGTTTTTCTGACGTCATTCGTAGGACTTTTCAGAAAAAGGGGAATTTGATGGAGTTAGCTGGGTCTATGAAATCTATTAGTAAAAAAGATGCTGAAAAAATAAAGAAGGATATTCTAGCTTTGCGTGAAAAGTCCACAAAGGATTTGTATAAAAAATGATTCTTGTTGATTCTGATTGCATTATTGATTTTTTGAGGGGAGATGAGGATGCGATAAAGGTTGTTGCAGGGAATTTAGATGAAGTTGTTTCTTCTGAATTAAACTCTTTTGAGGTGTTCTTTGGGATTTTTGACAAGGAGAATATTCCTAAGAACGAACTTGCATATGCTGAAAGGTTTTTCGAAAATATTAAGATTTTTGGATTGGATTCTCAATGTGGAAAACTTTCTGCGAACATTTTGTCTGATTTGAGAAGACGAGGAATTGAAATAAATCAGAATGATTGTTTAATTGCTTCAGTGATGATTAAAAATGGTATCAGTAAAATAATCACTAAAAATAAAAAACATTTTTCTAAAATTGAAGGCATTGAAATCTTAAATTATTAGATGAGTTGTTATTCTAATTTTTATCTTTTTCTAATTCTTTAATATTTTCTAATATTTTCGATTTTTTTATTTCTGGACTTATTGGGACTGGTTGTCCTTCAGTTGGCTTTGGGGTAGGGTTTTCGGTTTCTTCAACTATTTCTTTTTTTACTTCTTCAACTAGTTTTTCTTCATCTTTTTTGAAAACTTCATTTTCTGTTTCTGTTTTTTCTTTTTCTATATGCTCGTCTATGTCTTCTTCTTTTGGAGGGTTATTATCATTTTCCATTATTTCTTTTTTAACTTCTTCTTCTAACTTTTCTTCATCTTTTTTGAAAACTTCATTTTCTATTTCTGTTTTTTCTTTTATTGGTTCTTTTTCTATGTCTTCTTCATGTTTCTCATTTTTGAAGATTTCATCTTTTGTATCATTGATATTATTCTCTGTTTTGGCATATTTTTCTTCTACTTTCTTAAGTTCTTCTTTTTCTAATAATTCTTCTGCTTCTTCTCCTAAATCATCTGCTTTGTTTTTCTTAAAAGCAATGTTAATAAATAGAATGATTGTTAAGCATATAATTAATGAATAATATGCCGGAATAATGATGCTTTTGTTACTGTTGTATGTAGCAAATCCTGTTATTATAAGATCTGGCATTCCTTTTTTTGCTGGTTTAATTACTAAGTTTATGTTTTCATTTGGATGATAGTTTTCCCTGAATTTTATAATTTGTTTGTTTCGCATTTCTAGAAGTAAGTCAAAGTTTGTTTGAATATCTAATTGCACTGTTAATTGTCCATCTGAATCTGCGGTATATGATACTGTTTTTTGTAATGGATTCATTGTTTGTCCAGTTTCTATTGGTGTTAAGGATAGTTCTTGGTTTGGAAAAGTGTCAATATTTATTATGGCTGCTTGTGTGAATGATATGATGAGAATTGTAAAAATTAATGTTAAAATGATTCTTTTCATGAAGAAAATAGTTCAAATAAAAATATAGTTTAATTGGCGAATAGGTTCGTTGAGTAGATGTATTAGATTTAATGTTAGAATTTAGATTTTACTTTTTTTTCTTTGCAACTTTTTTCGCTGTTTTTTTTGTAACTTTTTTTACTATTGCTGGTTTCTTTTTAGTAATTTTTTTTGATACTTTTTTTTTGATTGGTTTTTTATTTTTTGACATTCTTTCAACTAAAAATAGAATAAAATAAACAATTATGAATATGGCCAATCTTGCGCCGAAAACGATAATCCCAAGTCCAGAGATGGCATCCCACACAACATTGTTTGTTGCATTATACAATACAAGGGAAAGGAGTAATCCAATAATAGAGGTGATAATAGCTTTTCTTGAGAATTTTTCTTTAAGCTCGATTGTCTTTTCTGTCCACTTCTTCATAGTATAGTTAAATTCTTTTTGTATTTAAATCTTTTGAGAATTTGGTTTAGGTGGTTGATGTCTAAAAGATTGCAAAAATTGTAAATTTTTGTTATTCCTTTCCAAAGCAATTGAAGGCGATTTTTTATTTTTGCCTTGTTTTTGTAAAACAATCGTCTGTTTAGGTCCCACCAATAAGGCATAATATTATTCACTGCGTTGCGGGAATAAATGGTTCAATTAAAATTCTCAACTGATAATAGTTTTGCCAAAATAAATAATAAATTTTGTAAGAAGTCGATGTTTAGTTTATGCAACCTTGCAATGTCAAATTTTGCTAAAAGTCTCGCTAACCACACGCTAGGGGAACAAAATCTCAGGCAGTAAAAAACCCTTGTGGACAACTTTACAGGCAGTAAAAAACCCTTGGTAAAGTTTTCAATGTAAAGCCGTCGGGTGGACAACTTTACAGGCAGTTGAAAACCCTTGGTAAAGTTTTCAATGTAAAGCCGTCGGGGGAAAGTTTTTCACGAGATTTCGTTTGAAGCATGTGGCTTAACCGCGGGACTTTCTTAACGCAAAATCATCCACTAGATAATTCTCTTTTGAAATTTTCCCAAGGAT
>JAQICZ010000060.1 GCA_027858295.1 Nanobdellota archaeon
CAAGAAAATAATCACAAAAATTTGACATGTCTTCTTATTGAAGTCACACCCTTTAAACAAATTCTCCAATAAAATATTTTCCAATTATTTTATCTACCTGAGAATTTCGTTTTTCCATATTCCAAAGCGAATGGGATTCCACTAGGGTGTGGTAGAGCAGAATCTTAGCAAAAAATTTGACATGTCTTCTTATTGAAGCCACACCCTTAAGGGTGTGGATGCCTTCAATATTATGGCACCCATACAAAATTCAATAAAAACTTTTCCAAGGGTTTTTATCTGCCCTGAATTTTGGCACCCATATTCCCAAGCGAATGGGTATAGAGGGCGACCGTTTCCGCAAAGAGAGGGAGTGGATGATTTTTGCGTTAAGAAGTCCCGCGGCAAAGCCACATACTTTAGCGTGTGGGTAGCGAGACTTTAGCAAAAATTTGACTTAGATGTTCTATGATTAGCCTTCAATTACACGCAAAATAACTTCACTACCATTCAGGATTAAGGCAGTTAAATTATCGACTCTGTCAGGGCAAATTTTACATTGCAGACCAGGTAAAATAAGCCTTCATTGCTAGTTCTAATTATAGGTTTACAAATAACAAGCACCTAGTATGCCTTTATATTAATTCCATTGATGCCTTTGTCCAAAGCTAACTAAAAATATCAATCTGTCTTCAGCCCTTTGCCTTCGCCAAAATCCATTAATATAACATACAGAAAATCAACGGGAAGGATGGGTGAGAATCTTCTGGCGCCCTCAATTACAAATGTTCTGGCGACACGGAGTTCGAATAGGGACACTACCAAAAAATAAACACTCAATTATCCCGCGAGCGGTCTGTGGTCTGCACCCCCTACTTTATCCCAAAAAAACTCTAAAAACCATAAAGAATCAATTTAACGAAACTCTATGTTAATAGAAATATTTCTTGCCCTAATAATCGGCATCATTTTCGGAACCCTTTCCGGACTAATTCCCGGCATCCATATCAACCTAATCGGAGTACTATTAATATCCCTAACCGCTTCAATTTATCTAAACCCAATCTATACAATAGTCTTCATAACAGCAATGGCAATCACCCACACTTTCGTAGACTTCATCCCTTCAATATTTCTAGGTTGTCCAGACACAGACACAGAACTCTCAGTCCTCCCCGGCCATGAACTTCTAAAAACAAAAAGAGGCTACGAGGCAATCTACCTATCAAATAAGGGAAGCGTAATCGCAATATTCATTCTTGTAGCAATTCTCATCCCCTCATTATTACTAATCCCAAAAATATACCCAATAATAAAACCACTAATCCCCTATCTCTTAATTTTAATTGTGACAATAATGATACTAACAGAGAAAAGAAAACTAAACGCCTTATTGGTATTTTTCATAACTGGAATTCTCGGGCTAGCCCTAAACACTCTAGAAATAAACCAACCACTTCTCCCACTACTAACCGGACTCTTTGGAGCCTCAAACATAATCCTCTCAATGAAAAACAAAACAATAATCCCAGAACAAATAATCACAAAATCAAAACTCTCAATAAAACGCCCCCTAATAGGCGCCCTAATCTTCGCCCCAATTTGCAGCTTCACCCCAGGAGTTGGTTCAGGTCAAGCCGCAATAATCGCAAACACAATAATAAAAAACTCAAGAAAACAATTTCTAGTCCTAACCGGAATAATAAACACGCTGGTAATGGCCTTCTCCTTCCTCTCCCTATACCTAATAAACAAAACTCGAACCGGAGCCGCAGCAACAATCCAAACAATAATGCCCGCCTTACAACCCTCGCATCTAATCCTAATCCTCACAACAATAATAATCACAACCCCAATAGCCCATAAAATAACCGACAACCTAGCAAAAAAAATATCACGCGGCTTCACAAAAATAAACTACCGCCTCCTATCCTATACAACCCTAACAATACTAACACTCCTCACCCTAACAATCTCCGGCCCAAAAGGAATCTTCGTCTTAACAATATCAACACTAACCGGAATATACTCCATCTCCCTAAAAACAAAAAGAACCAACATGATGGGGTGTCTAATATTACCAACAATTATTTGGCTTATATAGAATTAAATTGATTTTTTAATACTTTTCAAAATCTCTAAATTAATCTTATCTATAAGAGAAATGAATTTTTTTGAGAGTTCCGTTGAGAAGAGTTTTCCCTTTCCTCTTTCTCTTCTGATTAATCCTATTTTTTCTAAATCATTTAATCTTCTATTTAAAGGCATTTTTGTTAGAGAAAAATCTCCCATAAGAACTTCTACAGTTGATGGCATTTTTTTAATAATATTAAAATTTATTTCATCAGAACCTATTTTGAAAATTTTCAGAGTTAGGCTCTCACTAGTTTTTTCTATACTTTCTATATTCATTTTTCCCCCAATAACACCTATTCTTTTTTCTTTCTGAAAAGGTCTACCGTTGATAACAAAATCTTTGCTATCTCTATTGAGAGTTCTACTATCTCTTTTTCCATTTTCTATTTGGTTTTTTTTGTGTCTCCTAGGTTCCCTCTTTTTTTGCATTTCATCACTTACCCCTTTTTACTCATATTAAAACAAAGAGGCCTCTATTTATAAGAGTTACTGTTTTAAACTTGTAAGCCAGAACTCGAAATATTTGGCAAAAATCCTTCCCCCACCCATACCCCAGCGGAGCGACTATCTCAACTTGCCTTATGCCTTATACCAATCTGCCCCTCCAACAAGTACCTTCACGAAGCTCAGCAATTAAAACATAATATTATCCACTGCGTTGGCAGACATACTCTGTTCCATTCAAACAATATTCCCAACAAGCCATCTAAAACACAAACAGTAACCAAACAACATTAGTAATAAAACCCACATCCTCTTTTTGATTTATTTTTTATTCAGACGAGGCATTTTCTTCCGTTGTGTACTTCCTGTACACGAGGAAGGAAATAACGAAGTATGAATGAAAAAGAAACAAAAACCTACGAGCGCAATACATTCCCCGGAATAATATCCTTCGCAATAAAAGCATTCCCAAATTCTTCACTCTCCATATACTTTCCAAGAATCCTAATACCCATCCCTTCCTCAATCTTACTCTTAAGCGTAATAGCCTCAAAATCATTTGGAAAAATTGTAACTTTCAAAACCTGAGTCTTATTTGCCAAATCCAAAAATGCCATAGGATCTCCCTTCTTCGTAACAATCTTCGTAAACCTCTTAATAATTCCAAATATCTCTCCCTCCGTATCATGCTGCAAAACCCCATAATCCAAATAAGGCTTAATCTTACCCTCACGATAAATATCAATCGGATGACCAGAAATACAAACCCCAAGTAACTCTTCCTCAAGTTGCAATCTTTCTTTTAATCCAAGCTGAGGCAAATCAGGATAATCAACTTTTTTAGCGACAGTCCCGAACAAAGTCATTTGCTTATCTTTACTACTGCCTTCCTTTTCAATATCAGAATAAACCGCAAGTAGACTAGACCTGTTAACACCCAACTCATCAAAACAGCCAACAGAAATCAAATTATGAAGAACCCTTTTATTCACTTTTGAAGTATCCACCTTGTTAATGAAATCTTGATAATTTTTATACGGACGAGTTTCAATAATCTTATGCATAGCCTCACCACCGACATTTTTAATCCCTGACAAACCAACACGGATCACTTTCTCCACTTCACCTTTTTCATTACTAACACCTTCTACACCAAACCCTTCTTCAGAAGTATTTACATCAGGGTGTAAAATTTTAATTCCTTCTTGACGAGCGGATTCTAAATAAAAAGCTAACTTTTCAGGGTCCCTAACTGAAGAAGAAATTGTTGCAGCGAAAAATTCAACAGGATAATATTTTTTCAAATAGGCTGTTCTGTAACTAATCAGTGCATAAGCCGCTGCATGACTTTTATTAAAAGAATAGGCCGCAAACAAAACAATATCATCCCACAATTTATCAACAACTGCAGAGTCCATTCCGGAATGATTAATACAACCACTCTTAAATTTATCCTCCATCTGCATCATTAAATCCAATTTCTTTTTACCAATAGCTTTACGTAGAGTATCTGACTCCCCCATTGTAAAATTGGCAAGAACCCTAGACAACTGCATAATCTGCTCTTGATAAACCATAATCCCATATGTTGGAGCCAAAATCTTCTCTGCCTTAGGGTGTGGATAACTAGCAGCTTCTTTTCCGGCTTTCCTTTCCGCATAAGTTGGAATGTATTGCATTGGCCCCGGCCGATAAAGCGCAACAATTGCAATGATGTCATCAAAACAAGTCGGCTGAACCAATCTCAGGGTTTTCTGCATCCCTTCACTTTCAATTTGAAAAGCCCCAATACTACGACCTTCACGAAGCATAGCATAAACAGAATCGTCATCAAGTGGTAAATTTTCTAACCAGTCACCATCCTTGCCAATCCTATCAAGAACCTTCTTGATAACATTCAAAGTTTCAAGACCCAAAAAATCAAATTTAACAAGCCCAAAGGCTTCAACATCAGGACCTTCAATCTGCGTTACAGTATTTCCATCTTTTTGATAAGTTGGGATATAATCATTAATCCCCTTTTTTCCCCAAACAACCCCACATGCATGTACCCCTTTATGACGGACACAGCCTTCTAATCTTTGAGCAACCATAAAAATATCCTCATACTTTTCTTTGTAAGTGGCCAATATAACAGCATCAGGTGTTAGTTCCCCGGATTCAGTTTTAGAATCTAAAGACTTTTTAATTGTTTTTTCATTGACTAATTTTGTAATAAGATTAGCCTCTTCAAAAGGAACCTTAAACACCCGCATAACATCCTTCAAAACAGATTTTGCAGACATTGTTCCGAAAGTTCCAATCATGGCAATTTTATCTTCCCCATATTTCTTACGTACATAATCTAAGACAATATCTCTGTCACTAAAATCAACATCAAAATCAGGAAGAGAAATTCTGTCAGGATTCAAAAACCTCTCGAACAATAATCCCAACGAAAGGGGCTCCAACTGAGTAATCCCAAGAACATAAGCAACGATAGAACCAGCCCCACTTCCACGACCTGGACCCACTTGACAAAAAGCTTTAGCTGCATCAATAAAATCAGCAACAATTAAAAAATATTCGGCAAACCCCATACGATTAATAACCGACAATTCAAAATCCATTCTATCAATTGCTTCCTGATAATTCTCTTTATTACTATATATTTTATCAAGCCCCCTCTTGCACAATTCATATAGGTGCTCCTTATAACTAATTCCTCCTGGTGTGTCAAAATTAGGAAAAATCGGATCCCCAATATCTAATTCAACATTACACTTCCCGGCAATTTCCTGAGTCATATCAATATATTCTGGATTTTTAGGAAATAAATCTCGAACCTCATCTTCATGCATTACATGATACCCTTCTCCTGGGAATTTGAAATGTTTCGGGTCTTTTATATCTCCATTAGTCTGGATACAAAGCATAATCTCATGAGCATAAGCATCCTCCTTGTTTAAAAAATGTGCATCAACAGTTGCCACCATCTTTAAACCATACTCCTTAGAAATCTTCTGATAAAACTCCAAAACCCGTTCCTCTTCGGGAATCTGATGATTTTGAACCTCAAGATAAAAATCCTCTTTCCCAAAAACCTCAACATAATAATCAACTAGCTTTTTAGCCTTCTCTTCATTATCACGCAAAACCGCCTGGGCAATATCATTCCCAATACAAGCACTCATACAAATCAACCCCTTAGAATATTTTTTCAAAAGTTCATAATCAATTCTAGGTCTATAGTAAAAACCCTCACTATTAGCAATGGAAACAAGTTTAATCAGATTCTGATACCCCTCTAAATCCTTCGCCAAAAGAATAAGATGGTTATCCTTACTCCTCCCTCTTTCTTTCACAGTTAAATCATCAGTAATATATGGCTCAAACCCCATAATCAACTTAACACCGCTTTTCTTTGCAAGTTGGTATTTCTTAATCAACGCCCCCATATTACCATGTTCAGTAATCGCAACAGCATCTTGCCCTAATTCCTTTAAACGTGGAAATAATTCAGAAATCTTGGTAGCTCCATCCAATAAGCTATACTCCGTATGTAAATGTAAATGTGTAAATCCCATAGTAAAAATAGATAGAACTTCTCATTTAAAACTATTTAGATAAACTGCAAAGTTATTAATTTTGAGTAGTGAAAAAGTTTATATTAAATAAACTCCCTTTCAACCTATGGAATATTAAAAAAAAGATATTATTAAAATATCTTGGGATCAATTTGATGACTACATGGCTAAAATAAAGTCTACTCTAAGCAAATATCTCAAAAAAAATAATTCTTCTATTGATATAATTATCCCAATCTTAAGGGGTGGGGGAATCCCTGCATTGAAATTAGCTTTTGATTTCAAAATCCTAAGAATTCTTCCCTATCAATTCAAATATTTTGCAAACAAAAAAAGAACCAATCAAAATGCTAAAATCTAAAATTTCACAATTGAATAATTTTAAATCAAAAAATCCAACAATCTTAATTGTTGAAGGAAATCATTCAACTGGAAAATTGGCAAATAAAACTATCTCTGATATCAAGAAACAAATTCCTAATTCTAAAATAATTTATGCCTCTTTAGGAAAAGATTATTATTACAAAGACTCCGTGAAAAACACAAACTTTCAAATAAATGGATTTTTCACAAATAAAAATAGAAAACTATCAAAAGAAAAATGTAAACAATTAAAAATCCCTTTTGATAAGTTTTATATCTTCCCATGGGAAAATCCGAAAGAAGAACTCTCTGAATTAAACAAGCAACTTTTTGATTATTCGTACACACCGAAATAATACCACAAAAAAACTTTTCTTAAAAATACTCTGTCAACCCCCCCCATGCACGCACCGCGAGGGATAATTTAATTTATTAATCCTGAGCGACAGCGAGGCATCATTAATAAAATACATTAAAACCCCTTCTTCCATTAATATATCCTGAAAAAAACCACTGGGTGAGCGGGTGGGACACTAATAAAAAAATCACTATACCACAAAAAATAAACACTCCATTTATGCACACACCGCGGACGGATAATTTAACTTACCCTAATAACAAACACCAACGAATAACCCCTATTCACTAACCAAGGTTTTTCCAATCAAATCAACAAATATCCTCTAATTGTTGAGGTCCTTTAAACTTATCTTCGGGAAGAACTCGAGCTTTTCTTCTTTAGTTATAGTAATCAAGTCAACTTTTTTTATTTCTTTGTGAAAGACATTTCTTAACTCCGCAATATATTCATGAACTTCTATAATATTATTACTCTCCATTTCAATCTCTAACTCCCAATCTCCGATACATTTTATTAAATGAATCGTTTTCGGATTTTTTTTCAAGTATTCTGAAATCTCTTTTTCAACTCCCTCCTCATATTTCCCCAAATAAATACATAATTTATGCAACTGATAACCTATTTTATTAATATTCAAAAAAACAGTGTACCCCTGCAAAAATTCTTTTTTCTGCATAACCCTAACCCTTTGTTTAATAGTTCTTGCATCTAAATTTAACTTTTCTGCCAAATCCACATAGGAAAATCTAGCATTATTTTTTATCATTTCAATAATCTTTAAATCAACCTTGTCTATTATCAAAGAATCTCTCTTTCCCCCATATAAAAAAACCTTCCGTCCTTTCTTTTTATTAAACAAATACTTTCTGTCAAAAGTAAAGCCATCTTCTATGAAAGAAATTCTATAGTCAGATATATAGTCACTTAAATAATTCAGAACCTCTTTCTTCTGCTTAGAAAAATCATGCAAATACCTATCAATAAACCCTATCATTAAATTCCACTGACCAACCGACCTTGCAACCCACAAAACATCCGTCTTATTTTTCAACCATCTAACTATTTCGTCCTCTTTCATTTTGGATGTTCCCTTAAGATTAAAATAAATCTTAAATGTTGACAAATTCAGCATATTTAAAGAAAACACTGGAACATACTTATCAATAATACCATCGTCCTCTAACTTTTTCACCGTATAGGCAACAGAATCTTTTTTTGAAGAAATCTTTTTTGCTATTTCATTATAACTCTGCCTAGAGTTAATTGTCAGCTCCTGTAACACCTTCTTACTTAATTCGTTCATACTAAACGATTGGGCAATATCATATTTAAATCTTGCCCTTTTGATTTGAAAACATATACTATTAATTAAATAGAACTGCAACTACAATCTAACATGGAAAAAGAAAAAGCAAATGCGAATAAAGGCACAGCTATCTACATGGTGTGTGGAAAAGATAAAAAAATTGCAAGAAACAAAGCTATTTGTTTTCTCAATGGATTAGATGCAACCCTCTTATAAAAAGAATTCCTTCTTTATTTTACCGCAAGGATGCCCATGCAACATAGCTGATGCAAAAAAAATAGCTTCTTTTCTAGAATCCCAAGGACATAAAATAACAAAAGAACAGGAATCTGCAGAAAATATTATCATTGTTACCTGTGGATTTAACGAAGAAAAACTAAAACACAGCTTGGAAGAAATAAAAGAAATAGGCAAGATAGGGAAAAAGATTTATTTGGCCGGATGTCTCCCAAAAATACGACCCGAAGAAATAAAACAATTTGAAATAATAGCCACACCAAAAAACTTCTCTAAACTTAACAAATTTAAAAACAAAATAAGCACCAAATCTATAGATGATTTCTCTCCAGAATTCTCAGACAAAACTATAAAATATATTAGAATTTCAACAGGATGTTCCGGGAAATGCTCGTATTGTGCAATCAAACAAGCAACAGGCTATGTAAAAAGCCGAAGCATTCAAACAATAAAAAAAGACTTCAAAGAAGCAATAAAAAAACACAAACAAATAGCACTCATAGGTGAAGATATCGGTTCATGGGGTCTTGATATCGGATTAAAATTAAACAACTTACTTGAAGAACTCATCAAAATAAAAGGAAACTATAAGATTTTACTCTCTTCAATAAATCCAAAAAATATAATTAATAACAACATGCTCATAAATCTATTTTCCCATAAAAACATAGGAGAAACTATATACCTTCCAAACCAATCGTCCTCAAATAAACTATTAAAAAAGATGAATCGAGGATACACAATAGAACAATATTCTAGTGTTTACAAAAAACTTAAAAAAATCAAACCGAATTTAAAACTCCAAACAGACATACTCGTTGGCTTCCCTGGAGAGACTGAAGAAGATCATAAAAAAAATATTAACTTCATAAAAAACTATGACATTAACTTTCTCCAAGTATTTATGTATACTAAAATGAAAAGAACCTTAAGTGAAGGATTAAAAGATATTGACAAAAAGATAAAGATAAAAAGAACAAAAGAATTAATAAAAATATTCTTAGAAAAAAACAAGAACGAAAATAGGTTACTTGTGAATACAAATATAGAATTAGAAACATTTAAAGACACCAGCACAAACCATCCCAAAATCCAATAATAAACCCTCAGCAAACCACTGGGTGGGCGAGTGGAACACTCGTAAAAAAGTTTTATTCTTCAACCAAAGCCTTCCGAGTCATTTCGACAATCCCTTCCCTTGTCTTAGCTACAGCAATAAAAAGATGTTTATGACAAAACTTTGCTCCGATAACACCAGACACTTTCTCTAAGTCCTCATTTTCAAGTCCAGCCCAAGACTTCGGAAAATATTTACGACGAATAAAACTTTTATCTTCAATAGGCACAGCAACAGACACCCAGCTATCTTCATTAGTTGGAAAAACATAGAATTTCATATTTTTAGCCTCTAATACTAACCCCTTTGGCAATCCAGCCTTTGGTAAAACAACAAAATCCTCTTTGGCATTATTCAAACACTCCAAAACCATTTTCTCCCCCTCCAAAATAGAATTTGCTTTCACAACTTCCCTATCCAAAATTTCCGAAGCAAATTCAAGAGCCTCAAAAAACAATTCATCCTCAGTCTTCTCATTCTTCCAACCAGGATTAAACGCCCCAATAACATCAGCTACAGAAAAAATATTAACCTCACCATTAGAATAAGTAACTCCATTATCATCCGCATCAATAAACTTGATTAAATTTTTATCAATTGAATTAAATGCCTTATCAGAATTAACAACCTCACGACCGTAATGCTTCCAAATCAATCCACAAGAAGAATAATTAACTCCATCCCCTCTATTCTCCTCAAACCCATTTTGATGATGATCAAATCTTTTTTTCTCAAAATCATATTCACCTCCAGTGTCAACTACAAAATCAAAGGCAGAAAAGTCCTTAATCTCCCGACTTCTAATAATTTCAACATCAGAATAGATTCTTTTTAAAATTGCAATTGCAAACACTTCATCAGCGTGGAAATTTTTATCATGTGTCAATATTTTTATCTTTTCCATATAATTCATTGAATTCCTACTTTTATAAAATTATCAAGTGCCAAGCCACCAAAAATAAACACTCCCTTCATGCACGCCGCGCGACAGATAATTAAAATTGTCTTAATAATGAGCGATAGCGAACAATCCCAAAACTCCAAACTGTAAAATATACGATTTTACTATAACCACTTATCAATTCCCGTTTGCACAGGCTCTCCAAAGATAGAATAAATATAACTATCAATCAAGTCCAAAATTTGTTCCAAATAAGGACCAACATGATACTTTTTTCCTAAACTCAAAGCAGGCTTTAAATATTTCTTAATTCCACCTTCATGCACGGTAAATATTAATTTATCTTTTCCACACTTCACACATTTTCCAGTTAAAGGTGGGCGCCTATGAATCTCATTACAATCACTACACCTAAATGTTTGTTGAGAAAATTTCCGAAGATTACCAAGAATATCTTTAATAAAATGTTTTTCAATTACTAAACGAGCAACATCCTCAGAGTCAACTGCACGAATCTTTTCCGCAAGCTCCATTTGCCCCTCAACCTTCTTCATCATATCTTCAAGAGTTTTGTAGGCGGAACACTGGACCCCATAATTAAAGTTCGTTGTTGGATGTGTAAAACCAGAACCAACAAAAGGTTCCCCATCGTTAGCTAAAACGTCTTTAACCGTATTGACCTTTACAGAAGATGAATGTAAACCTTCCAAACTTTTTTCGTATAACTCCAATGGATATTCATTCAAATATTCAAAATCCAAAATCTGATCATCAACTTCGCCCGCATCAATCTTAACATTCATAACAAGTGGAGCATCTTGAGTTGAACCTCTACGGCTTGGCAAAAATTTACGGGAAAAATTAAGGAGAACATCTCCGAGAAGCATAATCGCAGCCTCATCACCATCACAATCACGACGAATTGCCGCATGCATATAAGGTGAAGCCATGATTCCCAAAGTTTCAGAAAACCCAATAAACCTACAAGCTACACCAGCACAATTATGCGGTGCCATACAAACACCCAGATGGCCAACTAAATCATCTCGAGTTTTAACATTATAATACGGCTCCAACTTGTATAAACGAACTAACAACTCGTCAATAAAATTACAAATTCTAACAAAAACATCATCTCCCTTTTCATCCGGAGATGCTGGTGAAGACGGGATTAAAATGTCATGGGGCATCATCTCTAAAATCTGCTCGGGAGATTCTAAATCTTTTCCATAAACATCTTTCAAATAACCAAGCTCTTTTAGCTTCTCAACACTTGTTCCAATTTCAATTGGCTTAAAACTAGACAAGGGTAACTCGGTTGCATCCATTCTAATTGTTCCATCTTTATTCACTTGCAAATTATGCTTCGCCCGAAGAATACCCTTCTCAATTCTTTCCTGAACTTTTTCTCCAGAAGAATTTGACAAAACACCTTTAACAACCTCGGAGAGTTCACCTTCCTTTATCCCCAAATTAGAAAGTGCCGAATTGAAATATTCTTTAATCTCAATATCCCTCCTTTTGTAAGACATTTGTCTGCCAGAGTATTCCTGTGTATTATATTCCAATTCTGTTTTCCCCCCACACTTCTGACATTTAGAAAAAATACTTTCGCAATTACAAGTAGAACAAAAATAATTTGGAAATTCTGAATTTACAAAGCCCTTGTCGATTGCAGACTTAAAAGTTTTTAACCTTCCACCTTCGTTACCTAAAGAAAATAAAGAGTTTGGACTTCCATTAATCTTTCTCAATTTCGACTTTTCAGGTCGGCCCATACGCGCACCAATAAATTCTCCAGATTTATCTCTGATTTTAAATTTAGAATTTTTATTAATAATATCTAAAATATTTTCCTCTGAATTATATCTTTCTATTTTTACGTCTTCAATATTTTCAATCCCTAGATTTAATAAAAGAGCTTTTGAGGTTGTTTCATCAATCATAACGTCTCCACTCTTAACCTCGTGGGGAATACCTAATAATTCGAGTGCTCTTTTTCCTCTAGAAAATTCTGGAGTGTTTGGCAAAACACTTGCACTGTTTGCAAACCTAATCCAATCTATTAATCCCAAAAATTGCTCTCGTGAAATTTCATTCCAATAATAAATATATTTAGGATATAATGAAACCCCAAATTCTTCACTATATTCCACAGCATCTTCAAATCCAACATTCCAAAAATCCTTTTTTTCTGACGACTGATGACTGAGAGCTGACAGCTCTTCCTCCCACCACTCCTCAACATAACCAGCCTTAACCAAATCAGCATTACGATTAAGAACATCAGAAAAAGTAACCAGAATATCTCCTAAATAAAGAATTTCAATAATCTCTTTTTTTACTTCATTAACTTCTTCAAGAGTTGAGAGTTGCCTGATAGTTCCATTTGCCAACTTAACAATTGGACCTTCAATAGAATCACAAGAAGTAGCCACACACCCCTTTATTGGCTTTTCAATTTTTAACTGAGTTCCAATTGCTATAAAATCATTTGTGACTCCCATCGTTGCAGGGTGAACAGCAACTGCACTAAAACCAGAATTTCTAGCACGACCATACCTAAACCTAAAAGAACCAGAACGAGAAGGATGCCCAAAGATCGGACGACCAGCAACTAGGTCCTTCATATACACAGGTGTGCTATCGCCCTTTGTTTTTCCACTAACACTCTTCTCGTGTATATCTAAATATCCGGGTATCCAATCAAAGCCAGTTCCAACAACACCATTTACTTTTGCCTGTCCATAAAGCCTCCAACCCTTCGCCGCCTTCTGTGCTAAACCCTCAGCCAAAATCAAGCAAAACCCACTTCTTAGATTATTAGTATTTACCCTCTCTAAGTTTTTATAATTTGAAACCTCTAATTTCTCAGATGGATCCCCCGCAATTTGAAAGGGCATATTTTTTGACAAAAATAAAGTTTCCTCTTCAGTAGGCATGTATTGCAAATTAGCAACTCTATTGTGAAAATCAGATAATTCCACCCAAGTTCTATTTATTTCATCCTCAGTTGGATCATATTTTGCATATCCAAATTTCTCCCTCAAGAAATCAATCAAAAACAAAGCTAAACAAGAAGCTGTTGTTCCAGCAGACCTAATCGGACCAGAAAAGCTAGCGATTAAATAATCTTCACCCTTCAAGGTTTTTCCAATTTTGATTCCAGTAAACCCTTCAATAGGGGAAGATACAACACCAAGAGTAAAATAAGCAAATCCAATTCTAATTGCACAATCAATAGCTTCGAGCTTATCCTCGAACTTGCAAAAATTTTCATCCGAAATTTCATCTGCAATCTTAAAAACAATTGTCGGATTCAACTTACCATATTCTCCTTCCATTTCTAAAATCCTTTCATCCATCCCTGAATTAGCAATCTGTGGATAAATTGTTGAAATCAAACCAACAACTTTTTCTGCCATAGATAATGCGACCGGAATTTCAACCGAATCCACTGGGTCATACCCCTGGCTTCTTGCATTATTCGCAAAACTATAAACATCCTCCACACTATTTTTAAAATCTTCGAAATATTTTTTAATTTTATTCTTCATCTTACCACCTTTAATTTTCTATTTATTTTTGATTTTTCTTTTTCATTATTTAAAATATTATTATATTCCAAATAAACTTCACTTAATCTAACAACTTTATTGTTTATCAAAACTTTTGGGTCCACAAATCTGAATTTTTGAACAAGAGAAACTCCATCTTCTGAATACTCAACTTCAAAGCCTTTTTCAAATAAATTAAAAGTATCTAAAACATATCCTTCTTTTGATTTTAATAAAATTTCTATTATTTCCATATCCTTTTTATTTTTTAAATCTTCAATGGTAATTATTTTTTTTTTAAAGGATTTTTTTAAAACCTCTGACAACAAATGAAATCCCATCTTATCTTTATTCCCCGTCCAACGATCCCTGTTCATTTTAATATATTCCAACGAAAATCTTTTGGCTGACTCAAAATCATTAAAAATTATTTCATTATTATGATTAATTAAACTGTCTACTAAAATTTTGACCTGTTTTCCATATAATTTCATCTCTCTTAAGGAATAATCTAACCTATCGGCACAAACATCTGGAGCGTGATTTTCTAACAATGGATATTTTTCTATATATAAAATTTCATTAACATCATATCCATTTTTTTTCATGATTTCAGGTATTTTTGTATTCAAAACAAACTCCGAAAATATTTTATCTTGAAAACTTTCATTTACATCATCTAAAACATAATCAATAATATGAGAAAATGCTGTATGGGAAACATCATGCAAAAGACCTGCAATTTGCTCATATAATCCAGCACCCAATCTTCTTAACAGAATCAAAACACCAATAGAGTGCTCATATCTACTAAATATTTTAGCATAATAGTACTTTTCAGGAAGACCAAATTGAGAAATTCCTTTCAATCTTTGAATTTCTTCAGAATTAATTAAATCAATTAAGATTCTCTCTATAATCACCTCTTTTCCAAAAACAGAATCTTCAATAATCATTTCCCTTTTTTCTAATGGACCCAGTCTTGTCCCTACTAATCTGGGGGAGTTATTGACTTTTTCACCTAATTGTTTTTGCTCTTTCATTTAAATTCCTCCTTATATACATCATTGCCCTCATCAACTTCAAAATCTAACAGCTTGACTTCTCTAGTTTTTAAATTAACTATCGGAACTTTCGCATGGTCTGGCCTATTTCCTAATTTAACCTGGTAGGGTGTTAAACCTTCCCATGTAGAAACAGAAACAAGTAAAATATTATCCTTATACGCAATAGCACTTTTATGGGTATGCCCTGAAACAAAAATATCCGGAGCCTTTCTAATTAACAAAGGGTCTTGTTCCATTGGATAATATTGATTAGATGCATGACTTGGTGCAAGGTGTCTATTCTCCAATAAATACTTCATAATGTTTTCAGGAGAGTTCATAGAATCTGCAGAAATCAATTTTGGTATAAAGTTCGCATAATACGGATAAGAAAAACCATGATAGCACAGCACATCAAAACCTTCAAACGTACCCGTTTCACCAATCTTAATATTCGCAGGATTCTCGGCAACAACTATATTTTTCAATTCATAAAGAGGCGAAGCATACTTTTCATTAAATAATGGTTGGGGCTCCATAAGTCTCACACAATCATGATTCCCGGGAATCACAATAATTTGTATATTATTCCTTATCTTTTTAAAAAAATTAGCAACATCTCTAAATTGACCTTCCAAAGTTTTTACCAATAAATCATTTTCTTGATTTGGATAATTGCCAAGACCTGTAACCAAATCCCCAACAACAAACAAATATTTTATTTTTTCAACTTCTGGTGTATTTTCATGCTTTCCATTCAAATAATCGATAAAATTAGAAAAACTCTCTTTCATAAATTTTTTAGAACCATAATGTAAATCCCCAATAAATAACGCTAATTCTTCCACTTCTGAATTTTTCTTTTCATCCAGCTTTAAATCTGGCAAAAGAATCTTGTCTGCAAATATAACATTATCTCCAGACTTCCCCTTAATTCCAACAACTGCATCTAAACAAATATTCTCTGCCTCCTCTACCAACTCCTTTTTATAATGATTAATTAAAACATTAATTCTCCCGGAAAAATCTTCTATTTCTAAAATAATATTTTTATTTTTTGTAACTTTTTTATCAGCAACCATCCCAATAACAGAAACCCCTTGAGATTGCGAAGAAATTTTACCTATAGACATAATATTTTCCAAATTCCCACTTTCTTGTATAACCTCACTCAATTCACTATATCTATTCTTGAAATGAGTAACAAATTTCTTCACGTCGATAGCCTTTCCTGGCTTTACAAAGGACGACATAATTTTGACACTTCCCGTACTTGCTTCTTTAACTGATTCAATGCCTTTCTTTTTTTCAACAACATCTATTTTATTTAAAAACGAAGCAAATCTTTCCGTTTTACCAAAAGATAGATCTTTTACAAGTCTTTTAATCATCTCCTTATTTTTTAGAATTAAATCCTTTGTTAAAAATCTTTTTTGTAAATTGTTTTTTACTTTTTTTAACAAAATTTTTATATCATTAAATTCCCCTATTTCAGAAAATGCATCCAACAAAAATACATCTAACAATATATTATTCTCTTTACAATATCCAAGTATTTTTTCTTTCATCCTAGTCCTTATCCTGGTTTAGTTATAATTCAATGAATTTTCCAAAATCTCTTTTGCCTTTTCCAAAACATTAGGAGCTATACATAACCTAATTTCTCTCATTCTCCCACCTCGCCCTTTAGAAATAACCCTAACATTGATAATTCCGAGCATATCAAACTCTTGCACAATATCTCCCACTCTTCTCTGTGTTAAAGCGTCTGTTTTGAAAATATTGCACACATTTTGATAATTATTGTAAACATCACCGGTAAAAAATGACTCCTTTTTCTTTTGCTCTGATAATTGAATAATAGAATAAAGAACTGTTTGAAATTGCCTGGGGTGGTTTTTTATAACTTCAAGTATCTTGTCTCTTTCAATCTTATTTTTTGCTTCATCAATATGAGAAACTGTTATTTTTGAAGAACCTTCCCGCTCAGCTAGCTCTCCTGAAACCCTAATCAAATCAAGAGCACGCCTAGCATCTCCAGACTCACGAGCCGCGTAAGCTGCACATTTGGGAATAACTCCCGAATCCAAAACTCCTTCCTTAAAGGCGTTAATAACTCGTTTATTCAGAATATCTTGAATTTGTAAGGCATTATATGGCGGAAAAATAATTTCCTCTTCGGAAAGCGATGATTTCACCCTAGGATCAACATTATCTAAAAATGTTAAATCATTACTAATCCCAACAACTGAAATCTGTGCCCTTGAAAGCTCTGAATTAAGTCTAGTTAAAGAATATAAAAAATTATTTGATATTTTATGAACAATTTGATCAATTTCATCTAAAATCAACACAATTATTTGTTTTTTTGAATCAATTAAGTTCACAAATCTAGAATAAACTTCTTGAGTTGGTAATCCAGTAGTAGGAATTTCTATTAAATTCCCTTCCTTATCCTTCATTTGGATAGTTTTGTTTAATTGTTTATATAATTCTGCTAGAATTCTATATTCAGTATCAGCAACTTGTTTTAATTTACAATTCAGATATTCAATTTTTAATCCAAAATCACCTTTTTCGCCCTTTTCGCCCTTTTGCATTCTTTTTTCAAGTGCATCTTTAACATAAAGAACTGATAACGTCTTTCCAGTTCCAGTATTCCCATAAACGAATAAATTTGAAGTTCTCTCTCCTCTAAGAACTGGGGCTAAAATAGAAGCAATCATTTTAATCTGTTCACCCCTATGCGGAACAGTGTCTGGTTTGTATTGTGTTTGAATTTGAGATTTATCCTTAAATATGATATTCTGATCAAAATTATCAAATAAATCATCTAATTCATTACTTCCGAAAACATCGTCTAATATATCTATCATCTTTTACTCCTTCCTATACTCTTATTTATAATCTCTACTTATTAAATTATATC